>NZ_JARESX010000004.1:0-194355 GCF_046026435.1 Paraburkholderia sp. RL17-381-BIF-C
CGGTTGGCGACGGCGCGCACCGGCGGGTATAACAGCGGCTCGCGCGGCATTCGCGCCGCGCATACAAGGGAGACTAACCAATGACGATTCCGCATATATGCCTGCTCATCGTGGCTCTGCTGCCATTCCCGTGGACCATGCTGGCGAAGGTCAGCAAACGCTACGACAATCGCACGCCGCGCGCTTATCTTGCGAACCTCGAAGGCTGGCGAGCGCGAGCTCATGCGGCGCATCAGAATGCGTGGGAGGCATTGGCGATGTTTACCGCCGCGATCGTCGTAGCCGGACAGGCAGGCGGATCGAGCACGTGGATCAACTGGCTGGCGATCACCTTCGTGGTCACACGGGTGCTGCACGGCGTGCTGTATGTGGCTAACCTGGCGTCGCTCAGGTCGCTGGTCTGGTTCGTCGGTGTCGCGTGCGTGGTGTCGATGTTCTTTGTGTCTGCTCGCTAGGCAAGCGTGAAGGCGCCGCGGCTTTCGCGCGGCGGGTTGGACCGTCTTATATATGCGTGCAGTGAATCAGTCGAGCCAAAAAATCAATTTGATTCATGTTGCGTCGCGGAATAACATGGTTGGCATTCCACTTGTTTCGCCGTAGCCCACGCGCCATGTCATTCAAATCAATCACTTCCGAGCCAGTACGCCGCGAGCGGAGTCCGTTTGCCGTAGTCGCCGCCGTCACGCTGCTCACGGGTCTCGGCGCCGGTCTCGGCGGCATGCTGCTCGCGTTGCTGCTGCATGGCATTCAGCATCTCGCTTACGGCTACAGCGTGACGCACGTGATCAGCGCGGAGAGTTTTCTGCAGGGCGTAAGCGGCGCCTCGCCTGAACGCCGGCTGCTCGTGCTGACGGTTTGCGGACTCGTGGCCGGGCTCGGCTGGTGGGCGCTGTACCGGTTCGGCCGGCCGCTCGTGAGCATTCGCCAGGCCGTCAAGTCCGACGATCCGCAGATGCCTGTAGCAAGCACGACGGTCCATGCCGTGCTCCAGATCGTCACCGTCGCGCTGGGCTCGCCGCTCGGTCGTGAAGTGGCGCCGCGTGAAATCGGCTCGGCGTTGGCCGGCTGGCTGTCGCGGCGGGCGGGCCTGTCGGTCGCGCAGAGCCGGATCATGGTGGCGTGCGGCGCGGGCGCCGGGCTGGCCGCCGTCTATAACGTGCCGCTCGGCGGCGCGGTGTTCGTGCTCGAAGTGTTGCTGGGCAGCTTCGGCTGGCCCGTTCTGGTGCCGGCCATCGTGGCTTCGTCGGTGGCCGCGCTGGTCGCTCAGGTGGGCCTCGGCAACGAGCATCAATACCTCGTGCCTTCGCTGACGCTGAGTTCGTCGCTCGTGGTGTGGTCCGTGGTGTGCGGTCCGATTTTCGGCGCGGCGGCGTGGAGCTTCGCGGAACTGATGCAACGCTCGCGTGCGGCCGCGCCGAAGAATTGGCGCCTGCCGGTTTTGTCGCTGCTGAACTTTGCGATGATCGGCGTGCTGGCAATGCATTTCCCGCAGTTGCTCGGCAATGGCAAGGGCCCCGCGGGACTGGCATTCGATGGTGGCCTGACCGTGAGTCTTGCCGCGATGCTGCTGGTGCTGAAGGTGGTGATCACCGCGAGCAGTCTGCGGGCAGGCGCGGAGGGTGGCTTGCTCACGCCGGGGCTTGCGAACGGTGCGTTGCTGGCGATCGTGCTCGGCGGATTGTGGAGCGTCGTGTGGCCGGGGGCGTCGCTGGGCGCATTCGCGGTGGTCGGCGCGACCGCCTTTCTCGCTGCCTCGATGCAAATGCCGATCACGGCCGTGGTGCTGATGTTCGAATTCACCCGCGTGAGCCAGGATTTTCTGATTCCCGTTCTGTTCGCCGTGGGCGGCGCACTGCTGGGGTTTCGCGCGTGTGCGAAGTGGGTGCCGGCGTTGCAGTCGAGCTTTGGCTTGAACTGGAGCGGGGCAGGTAAAGCGCGATGAGGATTCAGCCTTTGGCCGGGTGGCATGTTGAATGTCACTCTGCCGCAGGCGAAGTTGGGCAGGTATCAAGAAGCGTCGCCGGAAACAAAAAACCCCGTGAAGCGCAGAGGCTCAACGGGGTGTTTCGTTTCACTTGAAAAGGGGTGGTGCCCAGGAGAGGACTCGAACCTCCACGGTGTTGCCACCGCTAGGACCTGAACCTAGTGCGTCTACCAATTCCGCCACCTGGGCACGTCTTCAAGCTAGACCGCTATTTTAGCGTGATGATGCAGCGTGTCAATCCCTACATGCAAACTAACTTCGCTTCACTCAACCGCCCGGATAAGTCGTGCAGCGAAGCGATACTTCACCGCTCAACAACCGTCCTGCAGACTACCTCCAACTACCTCTTAACCACGCAATCCACTCCGATCAACCGGAAGCGGATCACCAGGTCTCACACAAAAAGTAAAGCCGCTCGTAAGCGGCTTTACTTTTGAATCTGGTGCCCAAGAGAGGACTCGAACCTCCACAGTGTTGCCACCGCTAGGACCTGAACCTAGTGCGTCTACCAATTTCGCCACCTGGGCAGGTGATGAACAGCAAAGAACGCCATTATAGCGACAGATTAGGGCCTGTCAAGCGTTTCTCAAAACTTGCTTAAACATGGCGACGACGTGCCTGCAAGCGCTTCACAGCAACTGCCCAACGACTATTGTTGGGGCCGCTTGGCGCGCAATACGGGTGTTAGAATGCCTCGCAGTAGTTCGTTGGCACGGTGCACACGCCCGTCGGACTCAGCCTTGAACGAGCCGGACCCGAGCAGTCTTTTCTGTGCATTTGCAGGTGCAATTCAAGTGCGGTTCAAGCGCAACCGAAGCGCACCGTCATCGCTTCCTAGACCGAGCCACATCGCCGACCGACGTCCATGCAACGAGAAAAAATCATCGATAAGCCCTTGAGCAAATTTCCGTATCCGATTCCAAGCCGCGAAGAAATTCTGGGCGTCCTGCGCACGAGTGAAGCGCCGCTTGCCGCGAACGACATCGCCGAAGCGCTGTCGATCAAGCGCCAGGAGCGCGAAGGATTTTTCAAGCGCTTAGGCGCGATGGAGCGCGACGGCCAGATCCGGCTCGATCAGCGCAATCTCTATCAACTGACTCATCCGTCGAACTTCGTTGCGGGCCGCGTGCAAGGCCATCGCGACGGCTACGGTTTTCTGATTCGCGACGACGGTCAGGACGATCTGTTCCTGCCCACCGGCGAAATGCAGAAGGTCATGCACAACGACCGCGTGCTCGCGCGCATCGTCGGCTATGACCGGCGCGGCCGGCCGGAAGGGCATATCGTCGAGGTCACGGACCGCGCCAACAAGCGCGTGATCGGCCGCCTGCTCAACGAGAACGGCGCGCTGATCGTCGCGCCCGAAGACAAGCGCATCGGCCACGACATTCTGATCACGCAGAACACCAAGAAGGCCAAGGTCGGCCAGGTGGTGGTGGTCGAGCTGACCGATTTCCCGAGCCGTCATTCGCAGCCGCTCGGCCGCGTGGTGGAAGTGCTCGGCGATATCGACGACCCCGGCATGGAAATCGAAATCGCGGTGCGCAAATACGGCGTGCCGCACGAATTCAGCCAGGCCGCGCTCGACGAAGCCTCACGCTTGCCCGACGAAGTGCGCCCGGTCGACGCGCGTCATCGCATCGACCTGCGCGATGTGCCGCTCGTCACGATCGACGGCGAAGACGCCCGCGACTTCGACGACGCCGTGTACTGCGAGCCGGTTCAGGTGGGCCGTGGCGAGGGCTTCCGGCTGATCGTCGCGATCGCGGACGTCTCGCACTACGTGCACCCGAAGAGCGGGCTCGACGCCGACGCGATCGAGCGCAGCACCTCGGTGTATTTCCCGCGCCGCGTGATTCCCATGCTGCCGGAGAAACTGTCGAACGGCTTGTGCTCGCTGAACCCGAACGTCGACCGTTGTGTGCTGGTGTGCGACATGATCGTCACCGCGCGCGGCGAAGTGAAGGCGTATCAGTTCTATCCCGGCGTGATGCACTCCGCCGCGCGGCTCACCTATACGGAAGTCGCCGCGGTCCTGAAGAACACCAAGGGTCCGGAGGCCGCGCGCCGCGCCGCGCTGCTGCCGCAACTGCAGAATCTGTACGGCGTGTACAAGTCGCTGTTCGCCGCGCGTCAGAAACGCGGCGCGATCGACTTCGATACGACCGAGACGTACATCGTCTGCAATGCGCAGGGCAAGATCGAACAGATCATTCCGCGCACCCGCAACGACGCGCACAAGCTGATCGAGGAGTGCATGCTGGCCGCGAACGTCTGCGCGGCCGACTTCCTCAAGCGCAACAAACATCCGGGGCTGTTCCGCGTACACGCCGGACCGACCGCGGAAAAGCT
The DNA here is from genome assembly GCF_046026435.1 of Paraburkholderia sp. RL17-381-BIF-C. NCBI lineage: Bacteria > Pseudomonadati > Pseudomonadota > Betaproteobacteria > Burkholderiales > Burkholderiaceae > Paraburkholderia > Paraburkholderia sp. RL17-381-BIF-C. The sequence continues at coordinate 4,337 of NZ_JARESX010000004.1, forward strand.
CGAGAATCTGCGCACCTTCCTGCGCGGCATGGGCCTCACGCTCAACGGTGGAGAGACGCCGCACGCAAGCGATTACGCCGCGCTGATGGCGCAGATCCGCGAGCGGCCCGACGCGCAGATGCTGCAAACCATGCTGCTGCGCTCCATGCAGCAGGCCGTCTACAGCCCGGACAACATCGGCCACTTCGGTCTCGCGTACGAGGCGTATGCGCACTTCACGAGCCCGATTCGCCGTTATCCCGATCTGCTCACGCACCGCGCGATCTACGCGATCCTGCAGGGCCGCAAATATCAGCCGGAGCCACCGCAAGGCGTCGAGCTGAATACGGCGCTCTCGCCGCGCGCTCGCGCCATGCAGCAGGCTGACGACGAAAAACGCGGCCGCGTGCGCGGCAACAACGTGGCGATCTGGGAAGAACTCGGTCTGCATTGCTCGGCCAACGAGCGCCGCGCCGACGAAGCCTCGCGCGACGTCGAAGCGTGGCTGAAGTGCTACTTCATGCGCGACAAGCTCGGTGAAGAGTATGGCGGCATGGTGAATGGCGTCACGTCGTTCGGCATTTTCGTGCAGCTCGACTCGCTGTTTATTGAAGGCCTCGTGCACGTCACGGAACTCGGCTCGGACTACTTCCAGTACGACGAGATCAAGAACGAGTTGCGCGGCGAGCGCACCGGCATTCGTTATCGTCTGTCGGATCGTGTCCGGGTGCAGGTGAGCCGCGTGGATCTCGACGCACGCAAGATCGACTTCCGGCTCGTGCGCGACACGCCGATCAAGCCGCCTTTGGTGCGCGGGCCGGCGGCCGACAAGTCATCCGGTGAAAACGGCGGTGCACGCGTGCGTGCGTTGCCGCCGGCGGAAGGTGGCGCGGCCGCGCCGGGCGCGCGCCGCAAGAAGCCTGCGCCCGCGCAAACCGCGGCGGTGAAGGAAGCACGCGCGGCGCGCGGCGCGGCGAAGAAGCATGGTGCCGCGACCAAATCGGCGTCGAAACCGCAGGCACGCAAGAAGCGCTGAAGTCGCCTGACTGCTTGAACCGCGCGCATCGGGCACGTAGCAACGTGCCGGTTGCGCGCGGTCTGCATTTCATCGCAGCCTGCCGTCCGAACGCGGCTTACGAACGCGGCAAGCAGGCGCGGAAGACAGGTTCGCACAGGTTCATATTCATCACAGCAGCGCGCGTAGCGCGCGCTCAATCAAAGGTTGTATCAGTTATGGCACGTCTCAAGGTTCTATACGGTTTCCACGCAGTGACGGCACGTATCCGGCACGATGCGTCGACGGTCGAAGATGTCTACTACGACGCGACGCGCAAAGACCGCCGCATGACCGAATTCCTGCACGCGGCGAAAGAAGCCGGCGTGCGCCTGATCGCCGCCGACGAAACGCGTCTGTGGGGCCTCGCGCACACGGAGCGTCACCAGGGCGTGGTCGCGCGCGCGGGCGACATGCCGCTCGCGCAGAATCTGGCTGAGTTGCTCGACGGCATCAACGGTTCGCCGCTGATTCTCGTGCTCGACGGCGTGACCGATCCGCACAACCTCGGCGCGTGTCTGCGTGTTGCCGACGCTGCCGGCGCGCACGCGGTGATCGCACCGCGCGATCGCGCGGTCGGTTTGAACGCGACGGCCGCGAAGGTGGCGAGCGGCGCGGCCGACACCGTGCCGTACATCACGGTGACGAATCTGGCGCGCGCGCTGCGTGAGTTGAAGGACGCGGGGGTGTGGGTCGTCGGCACGGCCGGCGAGGCCACCAAGAGCCTCTACGACACGGAACTGGACGGTCCGGTGGCACTGGTGATGGGCGCCGAAGGCGAGGGCATGCGCCGCCTTACGCGCGACACCTGCGACGTGGTCATGCAGATCCCGATGGCGGGCACGGTCGAAAGCCTGAATGTGTCGGTGGCAAGCGGGGTTTGTCTGTTCGAAGCGGTGCGTCAGCGGTCGGTGAAGAAGTAACGCCGATAAAGCAAGAGCTTGCGCAAGTTCAAGCAGCCGCTTTCGGACAGTAGCGATTGAAGTGGTCTGCAACTGTCCGGCGAGTGAGTGGCAAATGCAAGCCGGGTTACGACGCGCGTGTGCTGGCTCGAGTGCCGCAAACACGCGCGGTTTCGTCAGTGCTTCGTTTTCCCGGCCGCCCTGTCCCGTTCGATTACGACGCAACTTTTTCAACGGCCTTTACCAGCGTGAATCCGGCCCTGTCCAGGCGGTAATAGTACACACCGGCGCCTGCCTCATTCCGGCTTCCGTGGACGATGATCAGGCTGCTGTCGCGTTTGAACTCGATCGGTTCGCTTATATCGCTGTCCCAGCAACACACGGTAAAGGGAAGCCACGCCACCTTTCCTGTCTTCGCATCAATTGCGACCGTCTGAATGCAGGACGCGCCGCATCCCCAACTGGCGAGCGTATAGTGCCCCGCAAAATTCGGACGCTGACCACTTAACGCGTGTAGTCGAGTGGCGAATTTTCTATCTCGGGAAGAGATAATTCTGACTTTCGACGGTTTGCCATTAAATAGGTCTGTGGCTGGAAAATCGTTAAATTTGGGCGCCGCTTCATCAGCGTAGGGCTGCCCGATAGAGAAAGCCGACAACGCAAGAAACGCAAAAAATAGCTTTTTCATTTTCAATACCAGTGATGTTTTTCCCAGAACGTCCTGGCCATCCGCGCCGTGTGATCTTTCGCTACCCAACCTTTTTTCTTGTGTTTTATCTCGCGATGATTGTGTGCATGCTTGCTCATGCGGGCGACTTGCCGTATCCACTCGGTTCCGCCGGCTGGACGCAATGCGGCAGCCCCCGCCGAAGAAGAGAAGTATTCCCGACGGGCGCTCGCGCGCCACTCCGGTAAACTAGCGTTTTTTACTGCTCGCCTGCCTCCCCCATGACTCAAGACGAACTCAAGCAACTGGTCGGCCAGGCCGCCGCCGACTACGTGAACGCCAACGTGCCCGAAGGCTCGGTGATCGGCGTCGGCACCGGCTCGACCGCGAACTGTTTCATCGACGCGCTGGCCGCCGACAAGACGCGCTATCGCGGCGCGGTGTCGAGTTCGCTCGCCACCACCGCGCGGCTGCAATCGCACGGCTTCAAGGTGCTCGATCTCAACGAAATCGATTCGCTGCCGGTGTATGTGGACGGCGCCGACGAGATCGACCACAGCGGCGCGATGATCAAGGGCGGGGGCGGCGCGCTGACACGCGAGAAGATCGTCGCGTCGGTGTCGGACGTGTTCGTGTGCATCGCGGACGCCAGCAAGCTGGTCGAGACGCTCGGCAATTTCCCGCTGCCGATCGAAGTGGTGCCGATGGCGCGTACCGCGATCGGCCGTCGCGTCACGGCGCTCGGCGGCGTGCCGGTGGTGCGCGTCACGAAAGAAGGCGTGCCGTTCATTACCGACAACGGCAATGAAATCATCGACGTCAAGGGTTTGCGCATCAGCGACCCGCGCACGCTGGAAACCCATATCAACGCATGGCCGGGCGTGGTGACGGTGGGCCTGTTCGCCACCCGCGGCGCGGATCTGTGCATGCTCGGCACGGATACCGGCGTCGAGACGATCCAGTACAGCAAGGGTTGAGCAACGCTGTCTGAGCACCGCGCGCGAGCCTGGGTCAACCGGCTCGCGTCGGCGTCGGGCATGGAGTTCGCAACGACAACCGTTAGCGTGCGGCTTGCCTGATTTCTTGCGTCATCCGCTGCAAATACTGCTCCACTGAAAATTCCGTTTGTGCGTCGGTCAGCGCCTGTTGTGCAAGGCGTTGCGCCAAGACCGGATCGGCGCGCAACGCGCCGATCGCGTCGGCCAACGCGGTGGCGTCGCCCGGTTTCACCAGCCAGCCATTGCGCCCGTGCCGCACGATCTCGGTCACGCCCCCGGCCGCCGAGGCGATCACCGGGCGTCCCGCCGCCATCCCTTCGACGACCACCCGCCCGAACGGCTCCGGTTCGGTGGATGTGTGCAGGATCACGTCCATCGCTTTCATCCACGCGGGCACGTCGTCCTGAAAGCCCGCAAAATGCACGCGATCCGTCACGCCGAGCGCCGCAGCCTGCTCGCGCAGGCGCTGCGCGTAGGCTTCCTCGCCGAATAGCGGTGCGCCCACCAGCACGAGATGCGCGTCCGGCAGGCGCGCGAGCGCATCGAGCGCGATATGCTGACCTTTCCACGGTGCGAGGCGGCCGAACAGGCCCGCTATCCATGCCTCTTCAGGCAGGCCGAGACGCCTGCGCAACGCGGCCACGTCGTTGCCGTTCACCCGGCTGAACGCGGCGGCGTCGATGCCGTTGTAGACGACCGGCGCCGAGCCGGCCGCGATACCTGTCAACGCCGCGAGCGAGCGCGCCGACGCCTGCGAATTCACCACCACGTGATCGACCGCGATACGCACGAGCCATTTGACGACGCTCAACTGCACGCGGCCGAAATGCTCGCGCGTGAGAATGTCGTGCTGATACCAGATTACCGGTTTGCGATGCAGCGGTTTGCCGAGCGCGCCGAGCACCAGCGCTTTTTGCGTGTTGAGAAACAGCACGTCGAACTGTCGTGCGCGCGTTGCGATCGCACGCACCTGACGCAGGATGCCGGGCACGACGCGCAGACAGCTCAACACGGACGCTTGCCGCTCGACGTTCGACACCCGCGCGTCGTTGATCACCTGGACGCGCACGCCGAGTGTTTCGAGGCGCGCGCGAAACGGACCATCGGAAAGCAGCACGACTTCGCTGCGCGCAGCGCAATGGTGCGCCAGTTGCAGCAGCGCGAATTCAGCGCCGCCGAGCTGGCCGCTCTGATCGACGAATAGCACGCGCGGTATCGCGGGCGCGGCGCCAATCGCCGCCGGCGAGGAAGGCGCTGACGCAGGCGCAGACGCAGGTGCGGACGCGCCAGCGGGATCGATCAGCGCGGGCTGAACCCGGGGCAAGGAATGCGCGAGCGGGGAGCGTGGAGCGAGAGGGGCGAGTGGCGTGGCGTCGATCGTCGGGCGCATAGGAAGGCGAAGTAATGGAACGCGCAGGTTCGCAATAGGCGAATGGCGATGCTTGATTATTCGCGTACAGTCGCGCGCCGAATGTGGGCACGCGCACGCACAGCTAACGATGCGCCACATACACTCGTTACCAGGCCCAAGAGGCATTAATTAAAAAACGGGGTGATCATGAAAGTGGCGATCGTGCACGACTGGCTGGTCGCGCCGGGCGGGGCGGAGAAGGTGCTTGAGCAGATCATCGAGTGCTTTCCCGACGCGGATCTTTTCAGTCTTGTCGATTTCCTTAAAGACCGTAGACCTTTGGGCGGCAAGCCCGTGACGACTTCATTCATTCAGCGTTTGCCGTTCGCACGACGCCACTATCGAACCTATTTGCCGCTGATGCCGCTCGCCGTCGAACAATTCGATCTGTCCGGCTACGATCTGATCATTACGAGTTCCTATGCGGTTGCCAAGGGCGTGCTGGTCGGCCCGGATCAGACGCATGTGAGCTACGTGCATTCACCGATGCGCTACGCGTGGGATCTGCAGCACCAGTACCTACGCGAAGCGAATCTGACGCATGGACCGAAGTCGTGGGCCGCGCGCGCGCTGCTCCATTATCTGCGCGGCTGGGATTCGCACTCGGCCAACGGCGTGGACCGTTTGATCGCGAACTCGCAGTTCGTGGCGCGCCGCATGATGAAAGCTTATCGGCGCGATGCGGCCGTGATTCCGCCGCCCGTCGACGTACACGAATTCGAACTGTGCACGCGCAAGGAAGACTTTTATCTGACCGCTTCACGGATGGTGCCTTACAAGCGCATCGATCTGATTGTCGAGACGTTCAACGCCACGCCGCATCGCAAGCTGATCGTGATCGGCGACGGGCCGGAGATGGCGGCGATTCGCGCCAAGGCGCGGTCGAATGTGACGATCCTCGGCTATCAGCCGTTCGAGGTCCTGAAGGATCATCTGCAACGCGCGCGAGCCTTCGTATTCGCCGCGGAAGAGGATTTCGGCATCGTCGCGCTCGAAGCGCAGGCCTGCGGCACGCCGGTCATTGCATTCGGCAAGGGCGGCGCGCTCGAAACCGTGGTGCCGATCGGCGAGGCGCATCCCACCGGCGTGTATTTCGCGCGCCAGACCGTGGTGTCGATGCTCGACGCGATCGCCCGCTTCGAGCGTCAGTGCGAGCAGATCACGCCGGCGGCGTGCCGCGCGAACGCGGAGCGCTTTTCGGCGGCGGTTTTCCGGCGCGCGTTCATGGCGGAAGTGACGCGCACGATCGCGGCGGCGGGGCTGCGCCATCGGGTCGGGGTGGTCGAGCGGGCCGAACCCGATCTGGCCACCCAGGAACTCCGGTGGCCCGCCGAGCCGACGCCGAAAAGCAGTTGGGGCCGCTGACGGGCGCGAAACGTGAGCTCGTCGGATGGGTCCGGTAGGGGTCGGGGGGAGCAGCCCGGAGAAGCGCTGGGTTGTCTCGTTATTCGCATATTGCGAACTTCGCGATATGCGAATAAAATGCTGTTCGTGGTACCGCAGTAAGCTGTAAACAGCCGTTCGGACTATGCCGTCCGGCCGGCTATCGGTGTCGATTCGCTCCGTTTAGCCTTGCAGGTGAAGCGCGCATGTTCAGCGCGCGAAAACGTGCGAGGAAATCCGATGCGGGTCATTTCAAAGAAAGCGTTGCTGGACTTCATAAAGAGACATCCGGGCGCGCGCAGTGCGCTATTGACGTGGTATTCACTGGCGCAGGCATGCCTCGCGTATGGCTATAACGACCTGAAGCAGACGTTCGCCCGCGTGGACTACGTGCCGCCTCAATACACCGTTTTCGATGTAGGCGGCAACCGGTTCCGGATCGTTGCGGCGATTCACTACAACAGGCAGTCGTTATTCGTTCGTCATGTCATGACGCATGCGGAGTACGACCATTGGACGAGGAAGAATCTAAACTCATGAATGCCGATCGCCTTCCGGGAGCCTTTCCCGACATCGCTCAAACCTGGGCGGCACTGCGAACCCAGTTGCCGATCACACCCATTCGTAACGAGCAGGACTACCAGACCATGGTGCGGCTCGCCAACTCGCTTGCCGATCATCTGAATGGCAACGAGGAAGATCCGCTGTCCGATCTGTTCGCGATCGTGACCGATCTGATCGAAAACTGGGAAGCGCACAACGTGACGATTCCCAAAGCGGAGCCGCGCGAGGTGTTGCGTCATTTGCTGGAAACGCATGGCTTGAGGCAGAAGGACCTGATAGGTATCGCGTCGCCTACCGTGGTGAGCGATATCCTCGCGGGCCGCCGCGCCATCAGCAAGAAGGTGGCCAAGGCGCTGGCCGTGCGTTTTCATACCGACGTCAGCGCGTTCCTGTAAACGCCGCGCAGCGTCGGCCTCGTGCTGTGCGCTGTGCCGGCCGGCAAGCCTTTTCTCGTCCATTCACCTCAGCCTGTCCACGCCGCACCGGCGGCATTGTTAACCGCCGGTGTCGGTGCTCGGCGCATTGGCGCTGTTCCTGTTTTGATCACGCGAAGCATGCGAAGCACCTTCGCGTAAGAAGCGCGTGCGCGCCCGCATCCTCGATCCACACGCAAGGATAGGCACACGCGAGCAGCGCGTTCTGAGCTCGCGCGTCGTCTTGGTCTGAATACCCCGCGCAAATACAAAAGGGCTGCGCCTTCATGCGGCGCAGCCCTTTCTTTGTCCAGCGCCCAACGCTCAACGCGCTTCAGCTCGGCGCATGAATGTCAGGCGGGTCACCGGCTGAGTAGGTGTACGCATAGGCATAGTCGTACGTGCCGTTGCGATTGTGACTCTTGAGCGGCACGGCATTCATTACGCCGCCCACCACCCGCGCACGCGCGCGCCGCAGTTTCTTCAGCGCGTCGGCCACGTGGCCCTCGGTGTGTGCGCCCGAGCGCATCACCAGCACCGTGGACCCGGCGATATGCGCGACCACCGCGGCGTCGGCCACCGCCAGCAGCGGCGGCGTATCCACAATGACCAGATCGAACTCCTGCTCGAAGCGCGCGAGAATTTCGCTGAAACGCGGCGAGGTCAGAATCTCCGACGGATTCGGCGGATAAGCGCCCGACCCGATGAAGTGCAGGCCATCCACGCCGGTCGCGCGCGCCACGGCTTCCAGATCCGCCTGGCCGGTCAGCAGTTCGGTCAGGCCGCCGTTAGGCGAGCGGCCAAGATAGTGGGCGAGCCGGCCGCGTCGCAGATCGGCGTCGATCAGCAACACGCGCTTGCCCGATTCCGCCATCAGCGCGGCGAGGTTCGCGCACAGGAAGCTCTTGCCGTCCGAGGGCGCCGGGCTCGTGATCGCAACGATCCGGTTGGGCGCGTCAAGCAGGCCGAATTGCAGCGTGGCGCGCAGCCCGCGCAAGCCTTCCACTGTAGTGTCGTACGGATGCGTCTTGACCAGCAGCGGCCGTATCGGCGTCTTGCCCGAACCGATGACGGTCTGCGTGCCCACCGCCACCTGGGCTTGACTGTCGGCCGCCGAACGCGAGCGCAGCAGGCGCATGACGCCGGACGGCTCGTGCGCGACCGCGCGTACTTCGGTCGGCGTGGAGCGCGGTCCGGGCAGGGCGGCGCGGCGCATCGCGCTCAATTGCCGGTCGCTGCGCGCCTGTTCCGGACTGAAGGCGATCGAGCCGAAAATCGGCAGATGAAAGCGCCGTTCGACGAACTCGGGGTCGGACACGCCGGTAAAGAACGTACGGCGGCAGAACGCGAACAGAATCCCGCCGATCACGCCGAGCACCGTGCCGGCCGAAATGATCAGCGCCGACTTCGGCCGCACCGGCTGGGACGGCAGCAAAGCTTCGTCGATGATATGCACGTTGCCGATCGTGCCGGCGCGCGAGATAGAAAGCTCCTGTGTTTTGTTCAGCAGCGTCACATAGATTTCTCCGGCCACTTTCGCGTCGCGCTGCAAGGCGATGGCGTTGCGCTCGGAACTCGGCAAGGAGGCGAAGTGATCCTCGAAGTTTTTCTTCTCGCGCGTCATCGCGGCGATTTGCGCGTCGACCTGCTGCACCTCCTGGGACGCTTCGGTGAAACGCTGCAACAGTTGCGCGCGCTGAATGCGCAACGTGCCGAGCTGCTTGTCATAGTCGAGGCCACCGGCGAGGTACACACCGGCTTCCTGAGTGGGCTGGAACGAGAACGAGCCGACTTTCGACTGATACTCCGACAACGCGGTTTCCGTCCGCTTCACTTCTTCGCGCAGACGCGGCAATTCGCCGTTCAGGAAGGTCAGCATGCGGCTCGCTTCTTCCTGCGCGCGTTCGGTGCGTTGCTTCAGATACGAGTGGGCCACCGCGTTGGCGATGTCGGTGATCGCGTGCGGGTCGGTGCCCGTGTACGACAGTTGCACGACGCCGGTGTCGCGGCCTTTCTCCGTGACCTGCAAACCGGCGGCCAAGCCGGTGACCGCGTCGAGCTGGTTGTAGCGCGTCACGTAGAACTCGGTGCCCGGACGCGCCACCAGCGTCTTCACGAACAGCGTGACGCCGCCGCCTTCGGCTTCCTGGCCGGCGACGCCGGTGAGGATCTGTTGGCCGAACGCATCGGTCAGTTCATAGCGGCCGTATTCGAGCACGCGCAGCGTGAGGCGCGCGCCTTCGAGCGACTTCGGCACGCCGATCGACTTGACCTCGAATTGCTCGCCGCCCCACGCATACGAATCCAGGCCGAACGCCACGCCGAGCGGATGGCCCGGCCGCGCGAACAGCGCCGAGATCTTGCCGAGCACCGGCACGGTCTTTTCAGACGTGGTGAAGTTCAGCTTGAACTGTTCGACCACCGGCTCGACCACCGCGCGACTCTTGATGATTTCGATTTCCGCGTCGGTGCGCATCGGTCCGACCGACGGCGTGAGCGTCGGCGAATTTTGCGACTGCGTGCTGCCGTTGTTGTTGCTTTGCGCGTCGACCTGGAGCAGCGCGTCGGCGGAATAGATCGGTGTGGCGACCTTCGTGTAGAGCACGGCGGCGAGAATCACGCTCGCGGCAATGCCGATCACCCACCAGATCTGATCCATGACCATGCGCAAGAGGTCGCGCATCACGGCGTCTTCGTCGCTGCTGGACGCCGGTCCCGGTTCCAGCATGTCGTATGTACTCATAGTGATACCCCGTTGCGAGCGATTGTTCTGAACAACTGTGGTGTGTGGAAAAGCGATGCTGCCGAGAGCCCGACGGCCATCGTTCTGATAGTCATGTTGTGGTCCCCCCGCGAGAAACCGGTGTGTCGATCAGTTGCGTTGATCAGTTGCGTTGAGCGTCAGCGCATCGCTTCCTGCCATGCCCCGCGCATTGCGCGTAGGCCGACTCGCCATTTGCGCAGCGCAAGCGCTACGCCTCCGCGCTCGAATGCCAGTGACAATGCGCGCAGAAACCCCGGGTCCGCGCGATCGCCGATCAGCGTCGAGTAAGCGACGAACGCCCATCGGCCAGGCGGCGTCAGGTATTCGCACATGATGAGTCGGAGATTGAACGACGCGTTATAGAACGCCGCGTCGTTGAATGTGAAACGCTGGTCTTCGTCGCTGCGCTGCGCCGGGAAGTGCTCTACCAGGAGCGCCGGGTCGTAGATCAGTTTCCAGCCGCGCCGCTCTATGTCGAGACTGAAGGCCATCTCGCAGTGAACCTGTGCGCCGGTGCCGCGCAAGCGGCCGTCGAAGCGCAACGCGCCGATCGCCTCGCGGCGAAACGACATGTTCACGCCTTTGAGCACCTGCACTTCGCGCGCCTTGCCGTGGCCGATATGGTGATTGCCGATAGTCCGCCCATACCAGCGCACGAGGCCCACGCGCGGCTTCTGCCCTTGCAGGATGCCGTGGCGTTCATGCACGATGTCGCGCCCGCCCAGGCCGCCGAGCGTCGCATCGCGTTCGAAGGCGCGCGCGATCCGCGCGACCCAGTCGGAATGCGGCGCGGCGTCGTCGTCGGTGAAGCAGAGCACGTTGCCGCTCGCGCTCTCGATGCCGAGGTTGTATGCGGCGACCACGCCGGGCTTGCGCACCAGTACGACCGAGCGGCGCGGATCGGGCCGGTTGGCCTCGCGGGTGCGTAGCCAGTCGAGCGTGGCGTAATCGTCGTGACGGGCGATCACGATCACCTCGTCGGCGCGGCGCTCCTGCGCGTCGAGTGCCGCGAGGCAGCGCGCCAGGTCGGCGGTGCGCCGGTAGGTCGGCACGATCACGGAGACTTTCACGAACGGTTCCCGTATTGGCATGATCAGTATGCGTTGCGGCCGACAAAGCCCTTGAAGATCGTAATGAACACGATCTTCATGTCGAACCAGAACGACCAGTTATAGATGTAGAAGAGATCGAACTTGACGCGCGCTTCCATTTTTTCCACCTTGCTGGTGGCGCCGCGATAGCCGTTAACCTGCGCCCAGCCGGTGATGCCGGGCTTGATCCGGTAACGGTACATGTAGCCGTACACCTGATCCTTGTAGAGATCGTCGTGTTCGACCGCATGCGGACGCGGGCCGACCACCGACATCTGGCCGAGCAGCACGTTGAGAAACTGCGGCAGTTCGTCGAGGCTCGTGCGGCGCATGAAGCCGCCGAGCTTCGTGATGCGCGCGTCGTTGCGTGAGGCCTGGGTGAGCTGGCCCTGCGCTTCGTGATGCACGGTCATCGAACGGAACTTGTAGATCGCGAACGGCTGACCGTCCACGCCTTTGCGAATCTGGCGAAAGAACACCGGCCCAGGCGAGCCGAGCTTGATGCCGATCGCGAGCACCACGAACACCGGCGCGAGCGCGAACAGCGCGGCTGCCGCGAACAGGCGGTCGAAGATCAGCTTGGGCCACATCTGCGGCGGCGAGAAGGGCGTCGCGCTCAGGTTGAGCGTCGGTAAACCGACGACATCGACCAGCGCGTGATTGAAAAGCGAGAGGCTGCGCACATCGGGAATGAAGCGCAGATTCACAAAGTCATGCCGGAACATGCGCGTGAACCGGTAAATCGTGTGTTCTTCGGAAAGCGGCAACGCGAGCCACACTTCGTTGACGTGTTCTTCGCGCACCTTGGCGGCGAACGCGTTCAGATCGGTCAGTACCGGCAGACGGTGCGGACGCGCACCGTAGTTCCCGGCCGCTTCAAGGCTGGTGTCGAACAGGCAGACCGGTTTGAAGCCGGCTTGCGGCGCATGTTCGAGATGTGCGAGCAGCGTGCGTGCGAAGCCGGGTGCGCCGACTATCGCGACGGTGCGGTAATTCATCCCGCGGCTGCGCACGAAGCGTAATGCCACATGCACGAGGCACTTGGCCGCGATGATCAGCGCGCCGGAAATCAGCGTGGAGTAGCCGAACCACAAACGCGACACGGCATCCATACGATGCAGCGTGAACGCGAGGATCAGCGCGGTGGCGACCACCACTATCCATGCGGCGGCAACTCTTGCCAGCATGGAGGACAAAGGTTTGCCGCGCCAGGTTTCATAAACCCCGAAGCCGGGAAACAGCAGCAGAACCAGCACGCAGTTGAAGGCGATCAGAAGACGCTCGGTGTCCGACACCGCGCTCGGCGTCGAGAACCGCATCCAGTGAGCGAGCAGGCCTCCCGCAATCACGAAGAGTGCGTCGAGGAATCGCGCAGTATTCCTGAACATGTTTGACTCTACCCATTAGTCGGACGAACCAGCGCTTACTCGACAGTTTCAGCCTGGCGCAGACGGGGTAGAAGGCGGTCGAATTCGCGCTTGACGAGGCCATAGCATTCGCAGGCGCGTGCTTCGAGTCCTTTACGGTCGAGCACCTTGATATGGCCGCGGCTATGGTGAATCAGGCCTTCGTCGTGCAACTTGCCGGCCGCTTCGGTAATGCCTTCGCGGCGCACGCCGAGCATGTCGGCGATCAGTTGCTGGGTCACGGTCAGATCATTCGACGCGACACGGTCCACCTCGATCAGCAACCAGCGGCACAGTTGCTTGTTCAGCGCGTGGTGGCGGTTGCAGGCGGCCGTTTGCGCGACTTGCGTGAGCAGAGCGTGCATGTAGAGCAGCATCAGGCGGCGCAGAAAGTCGGAGCGGGCGAATTGTTGCTTGAGCGCCTGTGCGCTCATCCGGTACGCGAAGCCGGCGCATTGAACCTGTACGCGATTCGGCATGGTCTCGCCACCCGTGAGAACCGGCACACCCGTCATGCCTTCGCGGCCCACCGCGGCGATTTCGACCGAACTGCCGTCTTCCATCGTCGAGAGCATCGAGATGATCGCAGTGGTCGGGAAGTAGACGTGATGAATGCGTTGACCGGAGTCACACAGCAATTGCTCGGTGCGCAGGTGAACCAGTTCGAGATGAGGAGCCAGGGCCTGCCATTCGTGGGACGGCAATGCGCCGAGCAAATGGTTACCGTGCAAATCGGATTGAAGTGTCAACATGATCGGTCCTCGCGTGAAAGTCGCGCTCTGCGTGACTTTCTGTTTTTGATCCGATGCCTGCATCCCTTGTTAGACGACTTGCTGCCTGGCGAGCAGCGAAGGATGAACAGGACCGGCCCCGTATTGGCCTGATGCGCCGCCGCCGTTGTTGTCGATCTCATCTGCGGTGACGCTGTGTTGCGCTCTTCTATTAGCGAGGAGCGTGCCAGCGATAGAGGAAACGAGGACTGGTGCGGGGTAACGTACCAAGTCTTAGCGGCGCGCGAAGCCAAACGCGCCTTTTTGTTTCAAATCTGTACAACGGCCTCGCGCTCCGAGGCCGCTTCGCGGGGTCTGTCGATTCGGATCAACGCCTTGCTGGGATTGGCCTGGCGGGTGCTGGGAGGGGCCTGGTGCCCGGTGTCTCAGGGTTGAATCAGCCCATCAGGATGCGTTTTGATGCGGCGTCCGGGATGTGCCGGATTTGATTCAGATGTGTTCGACACGCTGCGTGCGGTGGCGTACCGATGAGGTTTTTGGCGACGCAAAAGTCTGAGAAAAACCAACAGTGATTCCGCAGACCAGACAGATGGATCCGCGCAGCGCGAGGTTTTACGCGCTTCGCGAAGGGGTGGCTAGATCAGGGAGACGTTCAGCCGTAGAACGTGGCGGATATCGCATTGACCGCGCGAACTTCTCCGGCGGGCGCCGCATATGTTGCATCAGCTTTAAACACGGCATTCGATGCGTGTGCAACCAAACCGTCCGGCGGTGTGAGCGGGATGAGCGGCACGACGCAACGGCGGTTCGGTGGCAGATGGAACCAGTCGTGCGCGGCACGGTAGTGTGTGTCAACGATATGAAGGAAGCGCGCAAAACGCTTTGTTTCGATCACGAGCTGCCAGCCGTCGCCGTCACGCTCCGCGGCGACCGTCAAGCCCAGGTCGTGCCGTTCGCCAATGCGACGCTCCGGCAGATGAAACGCTTCCGAAACGATCCGGCCGCTTGCCTTGTCGCGCAGCGTGGCGATCGTCACGTCGTGCGCGCGCGGGCCGAAGCGGTACGCGTGCGTGAAATCGAAGAACTGGCCAAGGCACGCGGCCGCGCCCAGACGCTGTGCGCTATGCGGTGCCAGTTCGATAGCGCAGCTGGCGGAGGCGACCTTGACGCTGCCGTCGCGCAGACACAGCAGATCGAGTTGCGCGTGCAGTGGCTGTGCGCGCTCATTGAGCAGATGAATGTCGAGCCCGTTGAGGCCCTCGTCGGTGATGACCACCTGAATGGGTTGCAGCGCTCCGGCAAGGCCGTGCAGGGCGCTTTTAGGCCGTCCTGTGGCATCGATCAAGCCCCAGCCTGCGCCGGGTCGCAAATCCTGAAGCTGCCAGACGAGCGCGCCGCCGCATGACGAGCCGGCGCGTCGCCACTCGGCGAACACGTCTGCCATCAATTCGGCGACCACCGCGCGCGACAGGTCCAGATAGCGCTCGGGGTCTTCGTAACGCAGGCGGGCGGGCTCGACGCCATACAGCGTTTGCAGATAGTGGTCGCGCACGTCGTCGAAATCCCAGCCTGCGCCGGGATCGCGCGGCACGGCGGCTTTCCAGCGCGGATCGTGCAGATGGATCGTGCCCAGTGCGTCGCGCAAGGTGGCGTCGTCGGGTACGTTGGCGAAAGCGAGGCATTCGGCGGCAAAGCGCACTTGCGAGCGGCGCACGTCGTCGAGCGGACGCTGATAGGCGCCCACGCCATAGTAGTGAGTGACACCCTCGTTAGTCGAAAACGGCCACACGCCTCCCGATGGCGAGTTGCTCACATACGGCACGTCGGAGCGCTCACGCGCGACGATGGCGGGCAACTGTTCGGTAAAGAGTGGTTGCGCGCGCATGGAAGGCGGCAGGCCGAACATGGCCGCCTGCTGGTCGACTTCGCTGCCGCCGCACAATACCGCGAGCGAAGCGAAGCGTCGTGTGCGCGTGAGAAACTGGGTGGCCTCGCGTTCGATCGACGCGCTGAATGCGGCGTCGTTCGGGTAGTCGAAATTCGCCAACGTGAAGTCTTGCCAGACGAGCATGCCGTATTCGTCGGCAAGCGCGTAAAACGCGTCGGACTCGTACACCATCGTGCCGCCCACGCGCAACATGTTCATGCCTGCATCGCGTGCGAGCGTAAAAGCGCGACGCAATTGCGCCTCGCTACCGCTCAGGGTGACGAGGTCCGCGCTGGTCCAGCATGCGCCACGGCAGAACACGGGCAGGTCATTTACGCGCAATGCGAAGCCCATGCCGTCCGCGCCACGCTCCACCTCAATGCTGCGGAAGCCGACCAGACCCAACGCGTGAGATATCGCGCGCCCGTCATCAAGCTGCAACGACAACGCATATAAAGTGGGTTCGCCGTGCGTGTGCGGCCACCAGCGCTGCACGTGCGGCACGCGCACGCTGCCGGTCAGTGTATATGCATCGCGCCATTGCAAAGACGAAACAGCATCCCCGCATTTAAGTGAAGCGCGGCAGTTCGCATCATGATGCGGATGCAGGAAACGTAGCGTCAACGAAACAAGGCCGTCGTCGCCGTCGAGCCGGCTTGCTATGTCCACGGTGTCGAATGCGTGGGGCGCGTCGCTCAGGAGTTCGACGGGACGCCATGGGCCGACCGCCTGCACCGAAGGACACCAGCCAGGCATATGGCCAAGCAGGGTGGTGCGCACGTTGCGCAAGGTGGGCGGCGATACGAGCCGGGGCCGCCAGCGCGCGCGCGAACGTTTTGCCGCCAATGCCGGCGCGAGAGAGCGGAAGCACAGCGCGAGCGTCGCGCTGCCGTTCAGTTCGATGTCGAGATCGTGCGCGACGAACATCGAATCGGAGTCGAGAAGCCTGATGCCGCCGAGCCAGACTTCGGCGAGCGTGGCGAGCCCGTGCAGGCGCAAGCGGCGTTGGCCGGCGCCTTCGAGTGTGAGCCGATACCAGTGATCGTCGAAGGCGAGCGGTGGCGGATTGGCGAGGTCGAGAAGACCTGCGGCACGCCGCGCGCTCGCCACGGTGCCCGGCACTTGCGCGGCGAGCCAGCCGTGCGCGGGCAAATCGGCGGGCGACGCGCATGCGCCCGCCGCCGTGCTCAAACATTCCCAGCCGATCTCGAGGCGCTGCGGCCAGAGTGTTTGCGATGCCCGCGCCAATGCGGCATCGGTTTGAACGGCATCGCCAGAATCGCCGGCTTCGTGATGAACGTTCGCGAGTACGCCGCTCGCATCGCCATTGTCAGGCACCAGGTCGATCGTCAATGCGTCCACGGCGAGTTCCCGAGAAGTCCGCGAAGCCGTGCGCGGTGCGTCACAGCACCAGCGCGGCGAGCGGCGGCAGCGTCTTTTCGTAAGCGCTTTCGAGCACGTCGAAACAGTCTTCGCACAGATCGCGGCGTCCGCGCGCAATGGCCCGCACGAGCCGGAACTGCATGATCATCGACTCCGACGCGATGCTCTGCGCCGCGGCCGGAATCGATGCCGGAATCTCGAAGCCTTGTGCGGAAAGCCACAGCAGATACTTCGAGAGGAACTCGAAGTTCGCGCCGAGCTGCCGCATCAGGTTGAACGAGTACGGGTGGAAGAATTTTTCGCCGCGTTCGAGCAGCGTATCGAGATGCGCGGGAAATGCGGCACGCCATGACGAAATCGGATTGGTCAGCGGCCGGCGTCCCAGGTGCGCACACAGTAATTCCGCCGACGCTTCCGCCAATGCGGTGCCTTCGAGCGCGGGCCGCGCCTGCTTGGCGAACTCCACGTACGGAAACAGCAGGTCGGGCTGGTGCGCGAATTGCGGCAGCTTGCGGAACACGCCGTCGTAGTCCTCGCCGTCGAGCAGGTGATAGCCGGTGTTGTGGAAATAGCCGAGACGGCGCGCGTCGGGATCGATGAAGTCGATGCCCACCGTGGTTTTCGGATGCTCGCGCCGGTACGACGTGGCGCGCGTGTTCGGCAGGTAATAGCCGTCTACTTCCACCAGCACCGTATGGCCGCGCGAAGTCTGCGCGAGCACGCGCGCTTCGAGCGAATCGTAGATGGCCAGTTCCTGCACCTGGGTGCCGTAGAGCCGTTCGAGGTCTTCGAGCGGAAACTTGAAGAATGTGAACTGATCGCCTTCGAAATCCTGCGTGACGGTAAAGCCGAACGCCGCGCGCGGATCGAGCCCGAAGCCGTGCAGCAGTTCGATCCACAGGTCCACGTAGCAATTCGTTTCTTGCCACACGCGCTCGCCTTGATGCAACGCGTGCGGCGCATGCTCGCGCAAACGCGTGGCGGGCGCGGCCGGCGTGGCCGCGGCAACGCCGCCCGCGGCGGACAGATCGACGCGCCGGGTCAGCGGGAAGGTGGTGTGCGCGCCGTTCGGCACGGGTGTCAGCGACGGATTCATACGCGCTCTCCGGCGTCTTGCGCCGCCACGCCTGTTTCCGTCTGCATGGAGGCGATGCCGTGCGCCACGCGTGCTTCGGTATCGCCCCACAGCAGCGCGCGCACGTCGTCCGGCCAGGCGTTCACATCGAGCCCGTGATGACGGAACAGCGCGAGCGTGATGCGTTCCATGCCGAAGCCGACGCAGCCCGTATGCGCAACCGTACCGTCGTCGCACTCGATCTTCCAGATCGCGCCGAAGTGTTCCATGTGATAGTTGAACGACAGGCAAGCGGTCTTGCCGCGCGGATCGGCCACCGGAATCAGCAGTTCGAACTTGAGTGCCTGGGCGCGCTGGCTGTCGGCGACGATCTTGCCGCCGCGGCCGAAGAACGGGTCGTTGGCGAGATCCACTTCGACCGGCAGTTGCAGCAGTTTCACGAGCAGCGAGCCGCGCTCGATCCACATCTGGCGGAATGCCATCACCTGTTCGCCGCTGCCGAGGCGCACGTATTCGCGCTGACGGAACATCTGCATGCGGCCGGGATCGAGCGACGGCTCGTGACGGAAGCAATACGACAGCACGTCGATGGTGCGGCCGCCGGCGGGCAGCGGACCGCGTCGCGCCATCACCGGGTAGATCGGATAGCAGGCGGCCGGCGTGAGCACCACGCGGGTCGGTTTCTGCTGCGCCATCCACGAGTCGCTGCGGTCGTCGTCGCTTTCGGTCATGGCGTCGTCGAGCGCGCGCAGCAGGCGCCGGTGGCCCATGTCGTCGCCGCAGAACGAGTGGATCGTGCCGGCCAGATTCGGGAAGCTCTTCAGATACTCGCTGTCTTCGAAGTCGGTGCGGCGCATGGCGGGCGGAAAGCGCAGCACTTCGGGTTGCTGGTCCGCGCCCAGATGCGTGATCGCCACGTTCAGACGGTCCACCACGTCCTCGAAAATCTGACTACGGCCGTACAGGCCGTTTTCGCCGGTATCGATCAACAGGCCCGCGGCCAGCAGTTCGTCGCGAAAGCCCGGCGCTTCTGCTGCCTGAGCGGCAGCGGCGAGGGCGGCGGTATCGGTCATCGTGTTCATGTCAGGCTCTCCCCGGGGCGGCAGGACGTTGCGCGAGCAACAGGCTCGCGGTGTTCTGCGCAATGCGGTCGTTGTTGATCATTAGCGGCGCGGAGTACAGGTCGCGCAAATGGCGTCCCACGCTGTACGGCGTGCCGTTCTTGTAGCCCGCCATGCCGCAGATCATCAGCACTTCCTGCACGACCTGCAGCGCGGTGGTGGAGATGCTCGTCTTCAGCGTGTTCATGTCGGAGGCGAAGCCGAGCATGGCCGCGAGCGGCGCATCGGCTTGCGAGCCGCCGTGGCGTGCCTGGTGGGCGGCGCGCGCCGCCTCCAGCGCGACCGCGAGGCGCGCCTGCATCATCTGCAGCAGACCGACCGCTTCGGCGAGACGCAAGCCGGCCGGCGGAATCGCACCGGGCTTCGAGCGCGCCTGCGCGCGAAAGAACACTTTCGCGCGATTCACCGCGTCGCTGGCCACACCCGTCCAGACCGAGGCCCACAGCGTGTGCGAGACCGGCAGCATGGTCTGATCGGCGATCTCGGCAAAGGGCGTCGGCAGGATCTGTTCGGCCAGACCCGTGGCGACGAGCCGGAAGCCCTCGCTGCAGGTGCCGCGCATGCCCATCGAATCCCAGCCGCCGCGCTTTTCCAATTGCGTGTCGGCGCGCAACGCGACGATCAGCACCTGATCCGCCGCAGCCGACTCGGCGGTGCGGCGGGCCGTGACCAGAATGCCGTCGGCGTGCGCGCCGTAAGAGATCGTCGGTGCGAGCTTTTCGATGCGAAAGCGCGCAGCGTCGAGCTCGACTGCGCATGCACTGGTGCGCATGTTGCCGCCGATGGTTTCTTCGGAGGTGGCCGAAGCCAGCAGCCATTGGTTCTCGACCAGTTGCGCGAGCAACTGCCGGTGCCACGCCGAGTCGCTGCCATGCGCCTCGATACAGGCCACCTGGATCTGGTGCATCGCATACACCATCGCGGTGGACGCACAGCCTTGCGCAAGCGTTTCGCAGATCGCGCCGACGTCCGCGAGCGACAGCCCCGCGCCGCCGAATGCGGCCGGCACCATGGCCGAAAGCAGGCGCTCGCGTTTGAGCGCGTCGAACGCTTCGCGCGGAAAGCGTGCCTCACGATCCACCGAATCCGCGAACTGCGCGGCCACTGCGGCGCAGCGTTGCGCCGCCGCGCGCCAGCCGGGTTCGGCTTCGACCGCGCTCAGCACGGCCGGCGGGTCGCCTTCGTCGAGGGCCGGCACCTGGGTAGGGGCGAGCGAAGCCGCCGCATCCAGCAGCGGGGCGTTCATGCTGCCGCCTTCGCCTGTTGCAGTTCGGTTACCGCGGCGGCCATCGAATCGATGCTCGAAAAAAGCCGCCGCGTCAACAAACGGTCTGGAATTTCAATGCCGAATTCGTCTTCGATGGCCAGCATCAGATGCACGGTCGCGAGTGAGGACAAGCCCGCGGCGTACAGGTCGGCGTCGTCGGCGAGGCTCTCCGGCGCGACGTCGAGGCGGGCCGATTCGGAAAGGATGCGTCGCAATGCGGTTTTCATGGTGTGGTCCCCCAGTTGTTCAACGGTCTCGAATGTCGCGGACATCGATCTAACGCACGTGATCGTTTTTGTGTCGATTGCGCGCGGCGCTTGCCGGCGTGGTCGATTTGCCAGCGGCGGCGCGGTCACAGTGATTGCGTGCGGTTTCAGGCGGCGCTTTGCCACGCCGTGCCCGATGTCCCGTATTTAAGAATTGTCAAAGCCCAGCGTCAGTGCGATGGCGCACGGAAACACGCGGTTTGCGGACGTACCGTGTAGCCATCAGAACGGACCGGCGCAGGCAGCCAGGCCGTCGAAGCCGGCGCGTAAAGCCGGTCTCGTTGAACTTATTGACCGCTGGGGAACGTGATGAACTGGAAAACGCTGGAATTCGATCAGCTTTCGGCACGCGAGTTGTATCTGATCCTGCGGGCGCGCAGCGCGGTGTTCGTAGTCGAACAGTCGCATGTCTGTCTGGACGCCGACGGCCGCGACGAAAATGCGTTGCACGTGTTCGCGGTTGAGGACATGGCGCGCTCCATGCCGATTCTCGCTTACGCACGCGTGCAGCCCGGCGACGCGGAAGACCCGGAGATCACCATCGACAAGGTGCTGACGAGTCCGCTGCGACGCGGCGACGGCACCGCCGAACTGCTGCTCGAACGCGTGCTGCAGGCAATCGCCGAACGTTGGCCGGGACATGCCACGCGTGTCAGTGCGCCGCTCGGTTTGCGCGGCTTCTACGAGCAATTCGGCTTTCGCAAGACGGAAGGACCTTATCTCGAACATGGCGTGCCATTCATCGGCCTCACACGCCAGGCGCGCGTCAGTCAGCCGCTCTTCGGCGTGCGCCGCCGTGAGCGCGGCGCCGCCGTGCTCGTGAATACGTTCGAGTTGCTGTGATGGGGCGAATGCTCGTCACGCCTTCCAGCGCACAGCTTGCACTCGCGAGACCGACGTCGGACATACCACGCACTTCGCCGGGCGCGGCACCTGCTTTTGCCGCGCCGGCCGCCGGTGCGCGGGCGAGGGGCCTGCGCCATCCACTGCGCCTGCCGCTACTGCTATTTGCGGTGACGTTGGGCTTGGTCGCGCTGCATCAGGGCAGGGTGGTCGAATACTTCTTTCCGCTCGGCGCATTCGGCATTGCATTGTTGTTCTACTGGCGCTCGCCCGCGCATTATCTCGGCTTCGTCTGCTGGCTGTTTTTCCTGACGCCGGAAGTGCGCCGTCTTGCCGACTTCGTCAACGGCTCGTTCAACGATCAAAGCCCGATCATGATCGCGCCTCTGCTCGCGGTCGCGCTCACCGGCCTCACCTTGCTCAAGCACGTCTCGCTGCTGGGGCAGCGCCGCGCGGCGCCGCTCGTGCTGATCGTGATCGCGCTGCTGTACGCGTATGTGGTCGGCATGGCGCAGGTCGGTCCCGCTGCCGCGACCTACACGCTCATCAACTGGCTGTATCCCGTGATGGTGGCGTTTTATCTCACGGTCACATGGCGCCACTATCCCGACTATCACCGCGTGTTGCTGAAGACATTCGTTTATGGCGGACTCCTGATGAGCGTATACGGCCTGCTCGAATTCGTTTCGCCGATGCCGTGGGACGCGTTCTGGCTGATCGCTTCGAAAATGCAATCCGAAGGGCAACCGGTGCCGTTCGGCATGCGTGTGAGCAGCACGATGAATTCGTGCGGCCCGTTCGCTGTCACGCTCATGACGATTCTGCTGATGTCGCTCGCGGCGCGCGGCAAGGCGCGCATCGTGCTGGGCTGCGTGGGCATTCCCGTGCTGCTGCTCACGAGCGCGCGCAGCACGTGGGGCGGTTTTGCGATCGCGATCGTGTACTCGTTCCTCATGCTCGACGGCAGGAGCCGCATGCGGTTGATGGCCGGCGTGCTTGGGCTCGCCGTGATGGCCGCGCCGCTGATGATGATCGATCAGGTTGCCGAACCGGTGATCCAGCGCTTCAGCACGATGCAGAACCTCGGCGAGGACAACAGCTATCAGGCGCGCGCCGAGTTCTACAAGAGCTTTTTCTCCTCGGCGTTTACCGACATCGCAGGACAGGGGCTCGGCACGATTGGCCTCGGCACCAAGCTCTCCGACGACAAATCATCCGCGGCGAGGGTCGATTTCGACAGCGGCCTGATGGAAGTCCCCTTCGTGATGGGGTGGCCGGGCACGCTGCTCTATGCCACCGGCGTATTCGTGTTGCTCTGGCGCGCGTACCGGGCAAGCCGGCGGCATCCGACCGACCTGCTGGCGATTTCCGGCGTGGGCGTGGCGGTGGCGATTTTCTCGATGATGATTTTCATCAATACGCTGACCTCCGTGTCGGGAATGTTTTTCTTTCTCGGTGTGACGCTGCCCGTGATTTCGCTGCGTTATGCGCGTGAACGGCAGGGCGCGGCCGCCGTTGCTTCACTACGGCACAACAAGATATCCAGATGAAGGACACAAGGATGCGGATTCTGATCGTCACCCACGTCGTGCGAAAAAACGACGGGCAGGGGCGGGTCAACTATGAGATCGTGCTGGCGGCGCTCGCCGCCGGTCATGCGGTGACGCTGCTCGCCGCCGAGGCCGCGCCTGAACTGGTGCAGCACCCTCACGTGCATTTCGTGCAGGTTCCCACCAGCGGTTTGCCGACCAAGCTGCTTCAGTACCAGATGTTCGCGTGGCGTTGCGGCGCATGGATTCGCGCGCATCGCGACGAATTCGACGTGGTGCATGTGAACGGCTTCATTGCGTGGGCGCGTGCCGATGTCAACGCCGCGCACTTCGTCCACGACGGCTGGTATCGCTGCGGCTTCTATCCGTTCAGGCTGCTGCACAACCTGTATCACGCGTACCAGGTCGTCTACACGTTGCTGAATATCCTGTGCGAAAAGTGGGCGTTCCGGCATGCCGAGGTGATCGTGCCGGTCTCGCAGAAGGTGGCTGGCGAAGTTCGCGCGCTGGGCATCGGCTCGGCACGGGTGCAGGTGATACACAACGGTGTCGATGTCGGCGAGTTCACGCCCGGTACACCGGAGCGGGCCCGTTTCAATCTGCCGCAAGCGCCGTTCATGCTGCTGTTCGCCGGCGACCTGCGCATGTCGCGCAAGAATCTCGATACCGTCCTGCATGCGCTCGTACGCACGTCCCCCGAAGTGCATCTCGCGGTCGCCGGGATTCTGCACAACAGTCCTTACCCCGCGCTGGTGGAATCGCTCGGACTGACGCAACGGGTCCACTTCACGGACATGGTGATGGACATGCCGGCGCTGATGCGCTCGGTCGATGCGTTCGTGTTTCCCTCGCGCTACGAGCCGATGGGGCTCGTGCTGCTGGAGGCGTTGTCCGCCGGATTGCCGGTCATCACCGTGCGCACAGCGGGCGGCGCGGAAGTGATCGCGCGCGGCAGCGGTATCGTGCTCGACGATCCCAACGACGCCGCCGCGCTTGCCGTGGCGATCGAACATCTCGCCAGAGAGCCGGATTACGCGCGACGTCTCGGGCTCGCCGCGCGCGCGGTGGCCGGCACGTTGAGCTGGCAGGCGATGGCTGAGCGCTATCTGTCCGTCTACGAACAGGTGCATGCGCGGCGCGCGGCGCGCGAGCTGCCGGCGGCGTGTGCGACCGCATCGGCGGAACTATGAGCGATACGTCGATCGAATCACTGCAAATCGGAATGCACTGGTTCAACGAGCGGCCGGGCGGGCTCGACCGCATGTTCAAGGCATTGATCGATACGCTGCCCGAGCAGGGCGTCAATGTGCGCGGCATGGTGGCGGGCACACCGGGCGTGTTCGATGCGTCGGGCGGCCGCGTGCTGGCTTTTGCCGGCGCGCAGTCGCAACTCGGCACGCGGCTGTGGGGTTCGCGCGTGCAGTCGCGCGCGCTGCGCGCCGCGAAGATGCCCGATGTGGTCGCCTCGCATTTCGCGCTCTACGCGGCGCCGACTGTCGGCGTGTTCCGGCGCGTGCCGAAGGTCGTGCATTTTCACGGACCGTGGGCGGCCGAATCGTTTCCGGGCGGTGGTGGCGGCTGGTCCCGCGCCATGCGCGTCGCGCTGGAGCGCTTCGTCTATCGCAGCGGGACACGGCATATCGTGCTTTCGCAGGCATTTGGCCGGCTGCTTCACGAGAACTACGGCGTGCGTGAGGACAGCATTCGTATCGTGCCGGGCTGTGTCGACGTGGCGCACTTCAATACGCGGGCGACCAGGCGCGAGGCGCGGGGGCGTTTGCGTTTGCCGCAGGACAGGCCGCTGCTCTTTTGCATGCGGCGTCTGGTGTCGCGCATGGGCCTCGAAGACCTGATCGACGCCATGGCGCTCGTCAAGCCGATGATCCCGGACGTACTTCTCATCATCGCCGGCAAGGGGCCGCTGGAAGCTCAGTTGCAGGCGCGCATTGTTTCGCGCGGGCTCGAACGCAATGTCCGGCTGGCGGGTTTCGTGGCCGACGAGAAAGTGCCGCTGTGGTATCGGGCCGCCGATCTTTCGGTGGTGCCGACGGTGTCGCTCGAAGGCTTCGGGCTCACCACGATCGAATCGCTCGCCGCGGGCACGCCGGTGCTGGTGACGCCGGTGGGCGGACTGCCGGAAGCGGTGGCGCCGCTGTCGTCCGAACTGGTGCTGCCGTCGAGCGGTTTCCGCTCGCTCGGAGAAGGGATTGCCGACGTCCTGCTCGGGCGCCGCGTGGTGCCGGATGCCGAGGCGTGCCGTGCGTATGCGAGCGCGCATTTCGACCGGCCGGTGGTCGCCGCGCAGGTTGCGCGCGTCTATCGCGAAGCGATCAGCGCATTCTGATACGCCCGTGATCATGCGAAGCACCGCACGCAAAACCTTCGAGCGCCTGGTGTGCGTAATCGCCGTGGCCTTGCCTGTGCTGGTGGTGATCGGCGCGGCTGGTTCGGGATGGACGATTCACGGGCCGGCGCTGACCACTGAGGCGGCGGCAGCCATTACCACTCCCAACGCAACCGCAACCGCAACGACCGTCGCCGCAGCCGCGGCCAGCCGGCCCGCCGCCGAAGTGCAGGCGGCGTCCGCCCATCCTTCGCTATCCTACCGAACCTCGTGGATCGGCAATACGTGGGGTTATGCCGATCATCGCTGGATGCAGATCGACGTGCAGGCACTCGCCGTCACGCCGGATGGCGACGTATTCACGAACGCGCCCTGGGACGAAGGCGGCGGCGAACTCGGCCAGTACCGCAACGGCGAGCTGGTGCGGCACGGCGGCGAGTCGCATGGCTGGGGCATGATGGGGGGCGATGCGATCGCCGTGAACAGCGAGTACGTGTACGTCGCGCAGACCATGGTGAGCCTCGGCAACGAAGAGGCGAAACACCGCGCGACCCCGCGCGAGGGCGAAGTGTGGACGGGCGTGGCGCGCCGCAGCCGGGCCGACCTACGCGACGGCGTGCCGTTCGCCGGCCAGGTGAAGTTTCCCGCCGGCAGCCGGCTCGCGTATCTGCTGATCTCCACCTATTCCGACAAGACGGATTACGCGGTCCGCGGCCTCGCCGCGGACGGCACGCGGCTGTTCGTTTCGAATCTGCTCGATAACCGCGTGCAGGTGTACGACGCGCAAACCATGCAAGCGGTCGGTGCGTTCCCGGTGCCCGAGCCTGGCCGGCTTGCGCTCGCTTCCGACGGCTCGTTGTGGGCCATTGAGAACAGCCGCACGGACAGCGCGCGGCGCGTCGTTCACCATGCACGCGATGGCGCCCGTCTAGGCGAACTCGCAATGCCCGACGGCGTGGTGCCCGTAGACCTGACGGTCGACGCGCGCGGGCGCCTGTTGATCGCCGACAACGGCGTGCGCCAGCAGATCCTGATCTTCACGGCGGTCCCCGGCGCGACGACTCAGCAGGGAGCGGGCATGCAATTGTCGGCGAGCTTCGGACAGGAGGGCGGCATCTACGCGGGCCGGGCCGGCGCGCCGGGGCCACGGCGCTTCAACGGGCTGACGGGAGTGGGCGTGGACCGCGGCGGCAACGTCTATGTGTCGATGAACGGCGCGGGTCCGCGCCCGTTCGGCACGGGTCCGAGCACCTACGACGGCGCGCTGCTCGAAAGCTATACGCCCGATGGCAAACAGCGCTTCAGTCTGCAGGGACTGTTATTCGTCGACGGCGCGCAGTTCGTGGATGGCGAGCCGCCTTCGGTGTACAGCGGCAGCAAGCGCTTCACGCTCGATCTTTCGCGGCCACTCGGGCAGGAGTGGGCGTATGCCGGCTACACCGCGGACCGTTTCCGTTATCCGTACGATCCATATTTTCATCTGTATCTCGGCGGTCAGCGCGGTATGCCGATGGTGCGCGACGTGCGCGGTCACCGTCTGCTCTATACGACCGACATGTACTCCTCGTATCTGCGGATCTATCGTTTCGCCGACGACCGCGAGACCGCGATCCCCGCAGGGCTCTTCTCGCAGTCGCATATCGACGGCGCGTGGCCGCCCAATCAGCCGCGGCAAGGCGAATGGATCTGGCGCGATACGACGGGCAAGGGCGACTTCTCTCCACAGGCATTCGACCAGAACATTCGCAACGCCGACGCGCCGCCAATGCGCGGCTGGTGGGTAGATAGCCGCGGCGATATCTGGCAGGGCACCGAATCGCAGGGCATTCGCTGCTTTCCGCTGCAGGGCTTCGATCGCGTCGGCAACCCGATCTACCGCTACTCGGCGATGCGGCAGTATGCGCCGCCCGCGCCGTTTTACCGGGTCGCGCGCCTGAATTATTTCCCCGACGAAGACAGCATGTTCGTCTCCGGCTCGACACCCGCGCATCCATTCGTTCAGGAGAACTGGAATGGCGCGGGTTCGCAGTTGGCTCGTTACGACCACTGGAAAAGCGGCAAGCCCGTGCTGCGCTATGTGATCGGCTTGCCCGATCGCGGCGCGCCGGACTGGTCGTCGATCAGCGGCTTTACCGTGGCGGGCGACTACGTGTTCGCCGTCGAAACGCGCGGCGCCGTGGTGCGTGTGTACGACCGCGCGAGCGGACGCGATATCGGCCGCCTCTCGCCGGGCAAGGAAGTCGGCTCGACGAGCGGCTGGGTCGATGTGCCCATGCCGATGACTGCGCATCGCCTCGCCTCGGGCGAATACCTCGTGCTGGTGGAAGAAGACGCCTACGGCAAGGCGCTGATGTACCGCTTCACGCCGCCCTCGGCGCCGCTTGTCGCGGCTGCCCCTCATTCAACGACTGTCGCGCAGACTCCATGAAAATCATTCACCTCGCCAATCACGCGCAATGCGTCGGCAATGGCATCGTCAACGTGATGGTCGACCTTGCCTGCCTGCAGGCGCGCGCCGGCCACGACGTGACGGTGGCCTCGGCGGGCGGCGGCTTTGAAGCGCTGCTGGCGCGGCACGGCGTGCGTCACGTGCTGTTGCCGCAATCGCCCAGACCGTCGCGTGTCGCGAGCATGGTGGCGGGCTTCAGACGGCTGGTCGCGCAGGTCGACCCCGACGTCGTGCACGCGCACATGATGACCGGCGCGCTGATCGCTCGCGTGAGCGCGCTGCGGCGGCGCTACGTGCTGATCACCACGGTGCACAACGAGTTTCAGCGCAGCGCCACGCTGATGGGCGTCGGCGATCACGTGGTGGCGGTCAGCGATGCAGTGGCCGCGGCGATGGCGCGGCGCGGCATTGCGCCGGCGCGCCTGAGTGTCGTGCGTAATGGCACGATCGGTACGCCGCGCCTCGCCGACATGCCGGTGCCCGCGCAACCGCAACTGGCGCATCCGTGTGTCGTCACGGTGTCGGGCATGTATGAGCGTAAGGGGATTGGCGATCTGCTGCATGCCTTCGCGCTGCTGCGCGAGCGCGTGCCGGAGGCGCTCCTGTATCTCGTCGGCGACGGTCCGGATCGCGGTGCCATGGAAGCGCTGGCTCGGCAACTGGGTGTCGCCGCTCAGGTGCGTTTCGAAGGTTTTGTCGCTGACCCGCGTGCGTATCTCGCGCAGGCCGACGTGTTCGTGCTCGCCTCGCACTACGAGGCGGCCGGCCTCGTGCTGTGTGAAGCGCGTGAATTAGGTAGGGCGATCGTGGCGACGCGCGTGGGCGGCATTCCCGAGATGCTCGACGGCGGCGAAGCCGGCGTGCTCGTGCCGGTGCAGGACCCGACTGCGTTGGCGCAGGCGCTCGGGCATCTGCTGAGCGCGCACGATGCGCATGCGGCGCTGTCCGCACGCGCGCTCTGCAAGCTCGACAAATTCAGCGTGCAGCAGGTGAGCGACGGCTATCTGTCGATCTACGAACGCACTTTGGCGAGCTGCCAGCCGCGCCGCTTTGCGAGCATCGCCACACGCGGTATGACGGCGGTTGCACGAGTAGTGCCGGACACTGTCACGCACTCGAGCTCGATCTGAGAGAGCGGGCCGCGCTCAGCAGCGGCCCGCTTCAATCCTATGGACTAGCTGGTGGTGGACGGCGTAAAGCGCGCCCAGAGCTTGCCGACCAAGCCGCGAAGTTCACTCGACCCGTGCAACGATAGCCCCAGGTTCGCGAGGGCCAGCACGAGCGCCGCGACGATGAGCGTCGGCACCGCGCTGATCGAATCGGCGAGCGCGACTGCTACTAGCAGGAACGCGAGGTGGGCCAGCATATTGCGCACGATGGACCACACGTGCAGCCGCGCGAACACCAGCAGCACCGCGTAGTCGAATAGCGCTTTCAGCGTGACGACGACACCCGCGCCCATGATCCCGAACCAGTGAATCCCGCACCACAGCGCGCCGGCGAATACCGGCAATTCGAGCCAGCTCACCGTGGCGACGGCGGCCGGGCTGGTCTGCGCCTGGATCAGGATCCCCAGAATGCCGCACTGGCCGCTCAGCCACACGCCGAGCACGAGCACGCTGGCAACCGGCGCGGCGGCCGCGACCGTCGGCCCCAGCCAGAGCAGGAGGAAAGGCTTGAGTGCGAATAGCGCGACGATCACGCACGGCGTGAACGCGCCGTTGAGAAACGCGAGGGCGCTATGCGCCAATGCGTCCGCATCCGCGCGGGACACGGCCGACAGGCGTGGGAACAGTGTGCGCACCATCGCGATGGGCAGCAGATTCAGGCGCGTAATCAGATTCTGCGGCGTTGCGTAATACGTCACGTAGCGCGCGCCGAGCAGCGCGCCCACCAGCACCCGGTCGAGTGTCGACGCAATCATGTTGGCGCCGGAAAACATCAGCATCCAGCGGCCATAGCGGAAGAGTTCGGTCATCACATGCCATTGCGGCATCCGCACGCGGCGAATCCCGAGCGCGCGAAATGCGGCCGCGCCGAGCATCAGGCCGGCCACGAGGCGCGCCACTACCGCCGCCGGAATCACCACCGCGAGCGAGGGCGAAAAGCAGAAGATCGCCGCTAGCGGCAGTAACTGGAACAGCGCCGTGCCCAGTGTCTGGTTGATGTTGAAGCTGGTGAAGCGCTCCACGCCGTTGATGGCGCCGGCAAACACCCATGAGACGTTGGCGATCGGCACGGCCACCGCGATCCACGGCAGGCTCGCCATCACTTCGCGCTGGAAGGCGGGTTCGATCTTCACGCCGTGCGTGATATAGACAACCGTGCCCACGTAAATGAGAAGGCCGCCCACAATGCCGGTGCCCAGATTCATGAACCACGCGCTCCAGAAGATGCGCTCGATCGAATCGTCCGTGGCGGCGCGTGCTTTGGATATCTGATTTTCGGTGGCGAGACTCGTGCCGAGATCCAGCACGCTGAAGTAGCCGATCAGGGTCCACACCAGATTGATCACGCCGTATCGTTCGACGCCCATCAGGTGAATATAGGCGGGTACGGTGACGAGGGAGATAAACGTTGGAGCGATCGCCCCGGCGAAATTGATGACGATGTTCCTGACGATACTTCTTTCCATGGTGCGCTTTTCCGGCGTCTGAATTCCTGCAATTGTGTGGTCCGTTCTGGCCGCTGTCGGTGCGCAGTCGCACCCTGCAGCGCGCTTGACACGACGGTGTCGGCCCGTCGCAGGTTTCGATATTGCCCTGGCCCCTGGCGTGTCTATGTGTGTGCCCGTACAGATACTTGCCATCCGGCGGGGTTAAATGAAAATCATCAGAAGGTAATGCCGCGCGGCTGTGTTGTTGCCGCGTAATCATCGAACGGGGTTTGACAATGAAACGTGCCGGATTCGAGCGCCGCTCGTCGGCCAGAATGCAACGGGACCTGGGCGCGAGCGGTTTGCGGGGCATCCATGGCTGAGCGCATCGACGAACAGGGCGGGAGCGGCGCGAGTGAACTGGATGCGCTGCTCATCTCCATCTGCATTCCCACCTGTAACCGGCCTGCGTTGCTCGAACAGGCCATCGACAGTTGCCACGCGCAGGATTATGGCGAGTTCGAAATCGTGATCGGCGACGACTCGACCGACGACAGCGCGCGGCATGTCGTGGAACGCTGCCGCTTGCGCAGCGACCGGCCCATTCGTTACGAACGCAACGTGCCCC
This sequence comes from Paraburkholderia sp. RL17-381-BIF-C, assembly GCF_046026435.1. Taxonomy (NCBI): domain Bacteria; kingdom Pseudomonadati; phylum Pseudomonadota; class Betaproteobacteria; order Burkholderiales; family Burkholderiaceae; genus Paraburkholderia; species Paraburkholderia sp. RL17-381-BIF-C. The sequence continues at coordinate 35,149 of NZ_JARESX010000004.1, forward strand.
GGCTCGGTCAGGCGTCCAATGTGAATCGCCTGTTCGCGCGTGCTCGCGGCGCCCGGCTCGTGCTCCTGCACGACGACGATCTGCTGGAACCGCATGCGTTGAATCGTCTCGATGCATGCTGGCGAACCTCCCCCGACCTGACAGCGGCGTTCGGCAAGCAGCGCGTGATCGCCGACGACGGCACGCCGCGCCCCGAAGCCAGCGAACGCCTGAATCGCGATTACCGGCGCGTGCCCGAGCGTGCCGGCCGTTTGCCCATACCGGCGCTAGCCGGCATCGACCAGATGTTCCCGAACAACGGTTTTCTGGTCGATACGTTGGCGGCACGCCGCATTGGGTATCGCCCGGCCGCCGAAGTCGGCGAAGCATGCGACTTCGATTTCGGCTTGCGGCTCAGCGTCGACGCAACGGCGATCTGCTTCGTGAACGAGTGCGTCTCGGTATCGCGCGAAACGGCGCTGTCGATTTCAACGCATGCGTTGCCCGCGATGCACGCGTTTGCGCAACTGCGCGAGAGCCATGTTCCGGCTGCGGCACAGGCCGCGCGTGATGATGCATTGCGCCGCGTGGCGCCGCGCGCGGCCTCCGCCTATGCGCGAGCCGGCGAGCCCGCTGCCGCGTGGCGTGTGCTGCTGTCGAAGCATTACCCGATGCGCGACAGACTGCGCGCGCGGTTCTTCTATCACTTGCTGCTCGCCGCGCGCTCGACGTTCGCGCTGCGTGCGCCGCACGGCAACTGAATACGCTGGCCGTTTCCGATCACCCGCATCGAGCGGGATCAAGCGGGATCAAGCGCATTCGCCGATGAATCGGACTCCGAGACAATGTGGCAGGACGTACATATGAGTCATGTGACGTTTGTTGTAATGCGTTGAAAGGGAGGACCCCGTGAGGAGCATAGCGTGAGGCCAGTAGTCTTCGATGGCCAGTTCGGCTGGTTGCATCCGGCGAGTGGGCCGGACGGGGTGGTGTTGTGCTATCCGTTCGGCTACGACGCACTGTGCACGTATCGCGGCATGCGCAGGCTGGCCGAGCGGCTCGCCGCGCGCGGCGTGCCGGTGCTGCGTTTCGATTACCCGGGCACGGGCGATTCAGCAGGCGAGGCGAGCGAACCCGGCCGCTGGCGCGCGTGGATCGACAGCATCAAGCAAGCCGTGGCATTGCTGCGCGAATCGTCCGGTGTCGAACGCGTGACGTTGTGCGGATTGCGGCTCGGCGGCACGCTCGCGGCGCTCGCCGCTCAGGAACTCGGCGGGGTGAACGGCCTTGTGCTGCTCGCGCCGGTCCTGTCGGGCAAGAACTATCAGCGCGAGCTGCGCGCGCATTATCGTCAATGGCTGTCGATTCCGGCTGCGATGGACTGCGTGCCCGAGCCGGATACCGACGCTTTCGTCGAGGCGTACGGCTTTCGCCTCTATCAGGATACGTTGGAGAGTCTGCGTGCTGTCGATCTGACCCGCGACGCACCGCGGCCGGCCGGTCGCGTGCTCATGCTCGATTCGCTGGACCCCGCGCGAGTCGACGCGCTGGCTGCGCGCTATCGCGAGCAAGGCGTCGACGTTGAACGGCAGCCTTTCGATGAGTACAGCAGGTTCATGATGGAGTCGCTCGATAGTGAGATTCCGCAGTCCGCGTTTCAGTCGATAGAGAACTGGTTGGCGGATGGCGCGGCTCATGCGATTGCATCCGGGCGCGCGGGCACGATCAGCGATACCCATGGCGGCGCCCCACACACTTCTAATCGCGAGACGACCCACGTGGTCGAGTCCGGCGTGGTTGAAACGCCGATATGGCTCGACGGCGGCAGGCTGTTCGGCATCTATTGCCGGCCTGAAGCTCACGGCGCCGTTTCTGCGCCAGCGGCGCTGCTGCTGAATACAGGCGCGGTCTCGCGAATCGGCAATGCGCGGCTTGGCGTGCGCTTTGCCAGGCGACTCGCGCGACAAGGCATTGCTTCGCTACGAGTCGATCTCGGCGGTCTGGGCGACAGCATGCCATCTTTGGATGCGTTGAGCCTCGACGCGCTGTACGCGCAGTCGGGCGTCGGCGACGCCGCCTGTGCGGCGCGCTGGCTGACAGCGCAGGGCCATCGCGGCGCGGTGCTGCTCGGCATCTGCGCCGGCGCTTACGTCGGCCTGCATGCGGCGGCACGCGAACCGGCGGTGCTCGGCGCGGTGCTGGTGAACTTGCAGAAATTCACGTGGCAAAACATCTGCGACGCGCATGGCAAGCCGACCGTCGCGGTCGCGGCTTTTGGTTCGACACGCAGCTATCTGCGCTCGATGTGCGAGCCGCGCAAATGGCTGCGCGTGCTGAAGGGGCAGACGGGCGGATGGCCGGTCGCGCGCGAACTCGCGGGACGCTTCGCGGCACGGTTCGGCGCGACGCTTGCCGATCGGATCGAACGTATTTGCGGCATTGAACTCGGTGCACAGGAAGAACGGAGCCTCCTCGCCGCAGTGGACGCGCACGGTGTCGAGACACGGCTCCTCTTCGGAGTGCTCGACGAAGGCGTCGAAGAACTCGAGCGCCATTTCGGCGTGTGTGGCGCGCGGTTGCAGCGCTTCAGGCACATTCGCGCGGCGTTTTGCGAGCACACCGATCACGCGATCCTGTCGGCCAGCGCGCAGGAAAACGTGATGTCGTATTTCGAAGCGTTCTATCGCGACACCTTCAATGAGCGGCGCGTGCCCGACGCCGTCACCGCTCGCGAGCCGCTCGCGAGGCGCGCCGGTGGGCGGCGCGCGCGGGCCACGCAATGGCTTGTCAAGCGTGCGCGCGCGTTTCGTTTATTCGGGCAGGCGTAATGCCTGCGCCTGAATTGTCGGCTGACGTGTAGACACGGCGTCACGCACCGGCTCGACAACCCGGGCAAGATTCCGCTGGAAATAATCGAGGTGCAATCGGGCGGGCATCTCGGTGAAGACGACATCGTCCGTTTCGACGATCAGTACGGTCGCGATCAGGAGAACGGCCATGCAGGCAAGGGTACTTCACGCTGAAACGCCGCAGCCCGCGCAGGCCGCTTTCGACGAGCAGCGCTTTCGCCGTGCATTGGGGCGCTTCGCGACCGGGGTCGTGGTGATCTCGACCGGCAGCGGCGACAGTCTGCACGCGATGACCGCCAATGCCTTCATGTCGGGTTCACTCAAGCCGCCGCTCGTCGTCGTCTCGGTCGGACACCGGGCGCGTATGCACGAACGTCTGATGGACAGCGCGTTGTTCGGCGTGAGCGTATTGTCCGAGGCGCAGGAGCCGCATAGCCGCCACTTCGCCGGTGAGCCGCAAAGCTGGCTCGCGCCGCGCTTTGCGGCGGTCGAGGGGTTGCCGGATGTCGTGCTACTTGAACACGCGGCGGCGCGTTTCGCGGCGCGCGTGGTGGACCGGCATCCGTGCGGCGACCATACGTTGTTCGTCGGCGAGGTGCTGGTGTTCTCGCTGGATGAGCACGCGCCCCTGATTTTTTTCGGCGGACGCTACGGATCCGTGTCGGCTCAGGATGGCGCACTGAACTCGCCGCCGCTCGCGGCGACTACGCGTTGATGCGAATGCCAACCGTCGCTTTCCGCCAGTCCATATCCGCCTCGATCGTTGCAGATCAGACAATTCGTCTCGCAACGTGCGTCTTCGCACTATGCAAATTTCACGACGCAGGCACGCTTGAAACGCAAGCTTATGGCCCGTCAAGATATGCGGCGTTTCACGGAAGAAACAATTCTTCAGAGGGATAACCCTCTCAGGAAGTGTCCCAACTGGCGCAAGCGTTTTGAAGCTAGCAACGTATCGTAGAACAACATTGTCACACCAATAAAACGACACACAGGGCCGCTCGATCAACAGGCTACGCGGGGGCAAACACCGCTTCGGGGAGAGTGTGATGGAACACGCAAACAAAGATCGATCGCTCGTGAGCAAGGTCATGGATGGACTGGTCACGGGCATCGTCGAAGAGAAGTACGGCGCCATACTGCCACCGCAGGATGTGCTGTCGAAGGAGTTCGACGTCAGCCGCACCGTCATGCGCGAGGCGCTGTCGATGCTGCTCGCGCGCGACATGCTGGACGTGCGGCCAAAAATCGGCACGCGCATCCGGCCGATGAGCGATTGGCGCATGATCGACGAGGACGTCGTGCAATGGCGTTTTCGCGCGAAACCCGATCCGCTGTTTCTGCGCGACGTGATCGAGTTTCGCATCCTGATCGAACCGCGCGCGTCGGCGCAGGCGGCCGCACGCGGCAGCGCGGCGGATATCGCCGCGATTCGCGAGGCGTTCGAGGCATTCCGCGGTATTCGGCCGAGCGAGCCGGGCTATCAGGAAGCCGACGAACTGTTCCATACCCGTATCGTGGTGGCGAGCGGGAACCAGTTCTTCAAGCAGATGGCGGCGATCATTCGCGGCGCGCTATCGACCGTGAACCCCATCGTCACCGATCGGGATGGGCTGTGGGAAACGGCGGTGAATTCGCATCAGCGCGTAGTCGAAGCGATTGAACGGCGCGATCCGAAGGAAGCGGAAATCGCCTCGCTCGCCATGATCGACTACACCGCGGAAGAAGTCGGCAGCCAGTTTTCTGCGGACCCGCCGGCGCACGGCTGAGCGCGACCGCCGCGGCGGCACGCCGGATTCTGGTTTTTTCCTTGTGAGACTGCGCAGCACGAAAAGGCGCGAGTTCAGCCCTACGCGAGAGCGTGTGGCATGCGCGACAATAGCGCCTGTTCTGAACTGCATGGACTCGAAGGAACGATGACAATCGCAACGCAGGAAGCCTCGCCGGACGGCATGGTCCGCTGGGGAATCGTCGGGACGGGCCGCATTGCCCGTCGCTTCGCTCAAGGACTCGCTCATGTGCCACAGGCGCAACTGACCGCGCTGTGGTCACGCCGCGCGGAACCGGCCGCGGCTTTCGCCGCGGATTTCGGCGGCGAGGTTTGCGCGAGTTTCGAGGCGCTGCTCGCAAGCGGTATCGACGCGCTCTATATCGCCACTGTCCAGGACAGTCACGCCGGCTACGCGATCGACGCGCTGCAAGCCGGTCTGCACGTACTGTGCGAAAAACCCGCCACCATCAATCAGCCGCAACTCGAGCGCGTGCTCGACGCCGCGCGCGCCGCGCAACGGCTCTTCATGGAAGCCATGAAGCCGCCGTTCTATCCGCTGTACAGAAAGTTGCGCGCGCATCTAAGCGCCGACCCGATCGGCACGGTGGGGCTGGTGCGGGCCGGTTGCTCAGTGCCGGGCGTGCCGGACGATCACCCGTCGCTGTCGTTCGAGCATGCGGGTGGCGCGCTGCTCGATATCGGGATCTACGAGATGTTTCTCGCTGTCGACTGGTTGGGCGCGCCGCATGAGGTGCAGACGCTCGGGCGGCTCGGCAAGACCGGCGTCGATACCTTTGCGAGCCTGAACAGCCGGCACGAGGGCGGCATCGCCCAGCTGTTCTGCGGGCTCGATCTGCACGGCAAAGGCGATGCGTTGTTGATGGCGAGTCATGGCCACGTCACGATTCATGAGCCGTGGTGGAACCCGTCGCGCGCGACGGTCCGCTATGCCGATGGACGCGTGATCGAACTCGACGAGCCGTTCGAAGGCGGTGGCCTGAACTACGAGACGGCGCACTTCTGCGAATTGATCCGGGCGGGGCAGGTGGAAAGCCCGGTGATGCCGCATGCCAAGTCGTTGCAGATGATCGCGATGGCCGACGCGGCGCGCGCGGCGCTCGGGCTGAAGTTCGCCGGGGAGTGAGCGCGGGCTGGGCATGCGGCGACCCGCAGGCGCCGCGTTATCCGGCGCTTATCCGGGCGGATGCCTTCTGGGTGCGCCCTGTGCATCCCGGCGCTTCGGTGCGCCGCCGTGGTGGCGCGCCGGTTCTTCAGTGGCGCGACGGCAGCGCGAGGCGACGTTCGTACCAGCGCTGCACGCTTTCGAGTACCTGGCAGAGCACCCAGTAAACCGCAGCCGCCGCGAGATACAGCGGCAGCGGCTGATACGTCGAGGCGATGATCTCCTGCGCGCTGCGCAGCAGTTCGGTCACGGTAATCACCGACACCAGCGAGGTGTCCTTGATGAGACTGATCAGACTGTTCGACAGACTCGGCACGGCAATGCGCAAGGCCTGCGGTGCGATCACATAGCGCAGCGTCTGGCGGCGCGAAAGTCCGAGACTATAGGCGGCGAGCCACTGACCCTTGTGAATCCCCAGAATCGCGCCGCGCATGCTTTCCGACAGGTACGCCGCGACATTCGCCGACAGGGCGATCACACCGGCGGGCGTGGGGTCGAGTGAAATGCCGAAACTCGGTAAGCCGTAGTAGATCACGAAGATCTGCACCAGCAGCGGCGTGCCGCGCATCACGCTTACGTAAATGCGCGCGATCCAGTTCAGCACGCGGCTGTGGCTCACGCCCATCAAGGCGAGCACGGCGCCGGCAAGCAGGCCGAAGAACATCGACAGAACCGCGAACTTGATCGTCAGGACGGCGCCTTGCGCGAGCACGGGCAGCGATTCAACGAGCAGGGAAGTGGTGGACATGAGCGGTGGTCGGGTTGGCGCGCAAAAGCGCACATCATAAACGTTGCCGTCAAAGCGCGAAGGGCGGCATCGCCGACGATGCCGCCCTTCGTTTCAGTCAGCGCGTGTTACTTGACCGGCTTCGTGACGTCGATACCGAACCACTTGTCCGAGATCTTCGAGAACGTGCCGTCGGCTTCGAGTTGGGTCATCGCGTCGTCGATCGCCTTGGCGAATTTCGGGTTGCCCTTCCTGAACGGGATGCCGGACGGGTTGCCTGCGCCGACGTTTGCGCCGGTGCGCAGCGGCAACTGCGAGTTCTTCATCAGGTACGCGAGCATCAGGCGGTCGTTGAGCGCCGCGTCGAGACGCCCGGCGGCCAGATCGCGCAGGTACTCGGGCGCGCCCGGATATGTCTTCACGTCGATGCCCGGCACCGACTTCGCCATGTCCATGTAGTTCGTGCCCAGACCGACGCCGAGCTTCTTGCCCTTCAGATCGTCGAGCGACTTGAACTGGCGCGTGTCGTCCTTACGCTGGATCAGTTGCGCGGCCGAGTACGTGTAGGCCGGCGAGAAGTCGAGCGCCTGCTTGCGCGCGTCGGTGATGCCCACCTGGTTGACGATCACGTCGAACTTGCCCGCCTGCAGACCGGCGATGATGCCGCTCCATTCGGTCGTGACGAATTCCGGCTTCACGCCGAGCTTCGAGGCCACGGCCCTGGCGATGTCGACGTCGTAGCCGACCAGTTCGCCCGACGGCGCTTTCGAATTGAACGGCGGGAAGGTGCCCTCCAGGCCGATACGCAGCGTGCCGCGCTGCTTGACCTGATCGAGCAGGTCGTCGGCGTGGGCGGTCACGGCGGTGAACGACGCGCCGATCAGACCGGCGACCAGAATCTTTTTCAACAAGCCAAATTTCATCGAGTTCCTTTTTTTACGTCTGGCGTTTTAGCAGACGAAAGCATAACAAAGCAGACTATCGAAACCAAAATATCGTTTGTTTATGTCTATATTACTGGCGCGGTTGCCGCGCTGCGCACGCGTGCGCTCAGCGCAGTGCTTGCACGCATTCGCGCACCAGTGCTGGTCCGCGGTAGATGAAGCCGGTATAGAGCTGCACCAGCGACGCGCCGGCCGCGATCTTGGCGCGCGCATCGTCGCCGGAGAAAATCCCGCCCACGCCGATGATCGGCACCGTCTCGCCGACTTCCGCGCGCAGCTTGCGGATCACTTCGTTCGACGCGTCGAACACCGGCTTGCCCGACAGGCCGCCGGCTTCGTCGCCGTATTGCATGCCCGCGACGGCGGTGCGCGACAGCGTGGTGTTGGTGGCGATCACGCCCTCGAAGCGGTGGCGCAGCAGCGTGTCGGCGATCGATTTGATCTGTTCGTCGTCGAGGTCCGGCGCGATTTTCAGCGCGAGCGGCACCAGCTTGCCGTGCATGTCGGCCAGACGCTGCTGCTTGTCCTTGAGCGCGGCGAGCAGCGCGTCGAGTTCGCCCGCGCCTTGCAACTGGCGCAGATTCTTCGTGTTCGGCGACGAGATATTGACCGTCACGTAGCTGGCGAACGGATACACGCGTTCGAGGCAGTACAGGTAGTCTTCGGCGGCGCGTTCGATCGGCGTGTCGGCGTTCTTGCCGATGTTCAGGCCGAGAATGCCGCGGTAGCGCGCGGCCTGCACGTTCTTCACGAACTGGTCGACGCCGGCGTTGTTAAAGCCCATCCGGTTGATCACGGCATTCGCCTGCGGCAGACGGAACATGCGCGGGCGCGGATTGCCCGGCTGCGCGCGCGGCGTCACCGTGCCGACTTCGATAAAGCCGAAGCCGAGCGCGGCGAGACCGTCGATGCAGGCGCCGTCCTTGTCGAGGCCCGCGGCGAGCCCGACCGGATTGCGGAACGTCAGCCCCATCACGGTGCGCGGCGCATCCGGCACATGCGGCGCGAGCACGCCGGCGAGGCCGGTGCGGCCGGCGGCGCCGAGCATGCGCAGGGTCAGGTGGTGAGCATCTTCCGCGTCCATGCGAAAGAGTTGGGCGCGTACGAGCGGGTAGAGGGAACTGAACACGGGACGAAGCCGGGCGGCCGAAAAATGGGAACCCGCCATTTTACCGGCTTTGAGGCGTTACCTTGACGCATTAATGAGGCCGGCTTGCGCGAGTGCGCCGCGACCGGCCAAAGCGGGCTTACGGCTTGAATGGCGGGCGCCTGCCGTGAATCGCCAGATCGACCGGCGGCAGGTCGATGCCCGTGGGATCGAGCACCCGCCAGGCGCCGTCGATCAAACCTTCGAGCGGGCGAAAATTCGCCTTGTACGCCATCTTCGGACTCTCGCGGATCCAGTATCCGAGGTACACGTAAGGCAGCTTCAGGCTGCGCGCCTGCTCGATCTGCCAATAGATGTTGTAGGTGCCGAAGCTCGTGTTGGGCAGACCCGGCTCGAAAAACGTGTACACCGACGAGAGCCCGTCGCCGAGAATGTCGATCATGCTGATCATGCGCAGAATGCCCGGCGCATCCGGCCGGTCCGGCAGCGGCTCGCGGAATTCGACCAGCCGCGAATTGATCCGGCTCTGCAGCAGGAACTGTTCGTACTGGTCGCGGCTGTCGCGATCCATGCCGCCGCCCGCGTGCCGCGCCGACTGATAGCGCATGTAGAGCGCGTAGTGTTCCTCGTCGTAATGGAGCGGTGCGACGGTGGCGATCAGCTCGCCATGTTTCTTCCAGACGCGGCGCTGCGTGCGGTTCGGCTCGAACTGGTCGACCGGCACGCGCACTGGCACGCAGGCGCGGCAACCGTCGCAATACGGCCGGTAGGTGAACACGCCCGAGCGCCGGAAGCCGGCCTTGACGAGGTCGGTGTAGACGTCGGAGTTGATCAGGTGACTGGGGGTGGCGACCTGCGAGCGCGCGATGCGCCCATCCAGGTAACTGCAGGGGTAGGGCGCCGTTGCATAAAATTGCAGCGCCGAAAGCGGGGAAAGAGGCAGCTCGTTGGGATGAGTCACGTTGGCAGCTCTCGAAGCGTCTCTGGTAATGCAAACCCGGCGCCTTGCGGTTGACCACCCGCGGCGTGACCCGCGGCTCGGTGGGCGGCGGATCCGGATTCGGCCTGATTCTTCCTACGCCGCTGGCGCGACGATCTCGAGCAACACGGTCTTGTCGAAGCGCCAGGGAATCGGCGGTGCCTCGACCGACGCGCGAACATGCGCGATGAACGCCTTGCGCGCTATCTCGCGGCCGCCCAGCGACGCCAGATGCGACGTGTTCTGCTGGCAGTCTATCATTTCTATTTCGTGACGGCGCAAGTGTCCGACAAGCGCGGCCAGCGCCATTTTCGACGCGTCGGTGACGTCCGCGAACATGGATTCGCCGAAGAACATCTTGCCGAACGACACGCCGTACAAACCGCCCACGCGCTTGCCTTCGAACCAGGTTTCGATGCTGTGCGCGTCGCCTGCACGATGCAGCGACGAATACGCTTCGACGACGTCCGCGGTGATCCAGGTGCCGCGCTGTCCGCGTCGCGGCGCCTGAGCGCACGCGCGCATCACGGCGGCGAAATCATGGTCGACGCGGATTTCCCACGCGTCCTCGCGCAGCACGCGCCTGAGCGTTTTGCGCAGCGACGGCGACACTTTGAATTCGGCCGGGCGCAGGATCATGCGCGGGTCGGGACTCCACCACAACACGGGCTGGCCGTCCGAATACCACGGGAAGATGCCGCGCCGATAGGCGTCGATCAGTCGCGACGGCAGCAGATCGCCGCTGGCGGCGAGCAGGCCGGGCGCGCCACTGGTCGCGCCGAGCGCGCGCTCGACGGGCGGAAACGGATCGTCGGGGCCGAGCCAGGGAACCATGCGCGCCGCTCAACCTTCGCGCAGCGAGCGGAAGATGTCGCCCGTGTGCAGGCCGAAGCTGCCGGCGGCACGGTCGGCGAAAAAGAAACGCAAAGTCTGGCCAACCGTGGGAAAGGCAATCTCGTCCCAGGGGATTTCGTGTTCCTCGAAGAGCTTCACTTCGAGACTTTCCTCGCCGGCGGCAATGTCCAGATCGAGCAGGCGCGCCATATAGAACAGATGCACCTGATGCACGTGCGGGACGTTCAGCAGCGAAAAAAGGCTCTGCACCTCGACGCGCGCGCCGGCTTCTTCCAGCGTTTCGCGCGATGCCGCCTCGGCGGTCGTCTCACCCATTTCCATGAAGCCCGCGGGCAGCGTCCAGTAGCCGTAGCGCGGTTCGATCGCGCGACGGCACAGCAGCACCTTGTCGTCCCAGACCGGGACGGTGCCGACCACGTTGCGTGGATTCTGATAATGCACCGTGCCGCAACTGACGCAGACGAAGCGCTCGCGGTTGTCGCCCGGCGGAATGCTCAGACTGACGCCGTGGCCGCAGACAGAACAGAATTTCATAGGAAGGGGACAGGAAAGGGTGATAGGAGTTTATCACTGGGGCGCGTTTTTACTCACGTCGGAAAATAGGGATGCGCGGTATTCGGCAACGATTGGGTTAGGTGGCAAGGGGCATGCCGAAGACTGGGCGCAGGAGGCGGTATTTTTAATTTGGGGTGCAGAATATCTTGAGCCCGGGACTTGAACCGTGAGGGCTTATCGTGGTGTGGGTTGTGCACGTGGTGATCGCGAACCGCTGATGAAATGCGAGTGCGGAAGCGGGAAAGACGTGTGCGCCGCGCGGAGCGCGCAACACTTCATGAAAGATTTGGAAAGAAAACAAAAAAGGCCTGCCGGTTGGGCAAGCCTTCAATGTTTTGTTTCGACGTCTCGAACCTTTTTGCGCACCACGTTGAACACGCTGAATGCACTTGGTTGCGGGGGTAGGATTTGAACCTACGACCTTCGGGTTATGAGCCCGACGAGCTGCCAGACTGCTCCACCCCGCGTCCGTCGAAGAAAAGATTATAGAAGAAGTTGGACGCGGATGCAATAGCTATTTAAGAACCGGCTTCAATCCAATGCATCGTGCGGCTCGCGTAAGCTTGCCAAGGTCGCGGCACGCACTGCGCGCGTCGCATGCCGGAAGGCCGGCGTAAGGCGCTACGCTAGAATTCAGATTCTTCTCGCGACGCCGCCCTGCATGCACGCGGCGCACGCTTCATCTCTACCTTTGATCCGAACCCCATGGATATCGCTCACGATCTGCAGGTGATTGCCGCCCAGGAACACGCGCTAGTGTTTCCCCACTTCGATGCCGACCGCGCATGGCAAGTCGGCGCCTACCTGCACGAGGTCGCCAAGGCGCGTGGCATCCCCGTCGCGATCGACGTGCGCACGTTCGGTCAGCCGCTCTTCTTCAGTCTGCTCGGCGGCGCGACGCCGGACAACGTCGATTGGGCGCGCCGCAAGGGCAACACGGTCGCGCATTTCCGCCGCAGTTCGTACGCGATCGGTCTGAAGATGCAGCAGGCCGGCAGCACGCTCGCCGACAAGCACGGCTTGCCCGCCACGGAATATGCGTCGCACGGCGGCGCGTTTCCGCTGACGGTGGCGGGCGCGGGCGTGATCGGATCGATCACGGTGTCCGGCTTGCCGCAGCGCGCCGATCACGAACTGGTCGTGGAAGCGCTGTGCGCGCACCTCGGTCACGACTACAGCAAGCTCGCGCTTGCAAAGGCCTGAGGCGATGCGGCTGCCTGCTTATGCATTGCTGGGCATCGCGATCGTGGCCGAGGTGATCGCGACCTCCGCGATGCGTGCGTCGGAGGGCTTCTCGCGGCTGGTGCCTTCGGTGGTGGTCGTGCTCGGCTATGGCGTGGCGTTTTATTGCCTGTCGCTGACGCTCAAGAGCGTGCCGGTCGGCATCGTCTATGCGGTGTGGTCCGGCGCCGGCATCGTGCTGATCACGCTGGTTGCGGTGGTGTTGTACCGGCAGGTGCCCGACGTGCCGGCGATTATCGGGCTCGGTCTGATCATTGCCGGCGTCGCCGTGCTGAACATGTTTTCGAAGATGCAGGCGCACTGAGGAATCGCGCACCGAATCGCGCACCCACACGCGCTGCGGGCGCTTACTTGCAGCGCACGATCATCGAACGGTTCTTTACGTTGGCCGAGACGACGTTGGTGACGCTGCCGCCCGCGGCGCCGCCTTCGTCATTGTCTTTCGACACGATGTCATAGCCCGTCGCGCCACATGCCTTGCCGGCCTGCACGTAGCACGAGGCCCAACTGGAAGCGGCGTCGGCGCCGCTGCAATTCACGGCGAAGCCGGTCTGGCCGTTCGGCAGATTGATCAGCGATGTGGTGTTCGACGATGCGCAGCCGGCCAGCCCCGCGCCCAACAGCACGGCTGCGGGCAAAGCCGCCGCGAGCGACGTCCGGCGAACCAGGGTAAGCGCTGCGCTGGTTCGAAGGCGGTTGAGGCGGCCGGCGCGGCGCAGTTGCGTCATGAAATGCATCGTGATGTTTCCTTTCAGAGTGATAGTGGGCATGCCACGCAGACGAGAAGCGTCTGTTCGTTGGGGGCAAGCTCAGGGCGTTTCGATCGTAATGCCCGCTGCGCTGACCAGCCGACGGCTTTCAGCGCCTGTTTCCGTGGCCGCGTCTTCCCAGATGCTGATGGCTTTCGGAATGTCGATGCCGTGGCTTTCGGCGTAGGCAAACCATGTGTTTGCCGCATCCGGCTCGGGCAGTTCGTGGTTCTGCAGAAAATATTTTCCCATATTGCGCTCGCTGACTTGAAAAGGGCGTCGTCGCGGCAGCACGGATCGTGCCGACTATGTGGTTCGACCGGCGTGGGCCGCACAAGTGCGATTGGGCGCCTCGCTGGCTGGCTGTACAGAACTAATCGGCTTGCGAGGCGCCTTACATAGTGGTTAGCCGTGGCGCTCCGACGCCTGTTCCGTATGGACGAGGCGCGCAAGGGTCGACACGGCGCTCAGACACGGGGTCAAAGTGAGCAGGCGTCCCGGACACTCGCCCACGCGGCATCCGCTCATGAATTGCAACGAGGAGAACGAATATGGCTGAACGGGTCAGCGGCCCCTATCGTGGTTACTACATCAGCGCCACCGCGCGTCTCGTGCACGCGGCCGATACGCCGGCCACGCCTGCGGGCGGTGCGAGCGGGACTTACGTCGGCTCGGTGAGTCTCGCCGAACACGGCCCGGACGATCCTCACCGCATGGAAACCTTGCTCGATCTCGGCGACGGCCAGCGCTTCGGCAGCGAAGAGGAGGCGCTCGTCTTTGTCGAGCAGGCCGCGCGGGATTACGTCGACCGCCTGCTGGGAGGCGCTTGATGGCGGTGTTTCCAAGGGAGCAAGGCATCGCCGGGAGCAACGTCGAAACTGCTGAAGAAAGCGCCGCCGCAGGCTGGACCGCGGTCCGGCCGCGCGAGTACCATATCGACGTTGTCCGGGGCCGGCCCTCTCTCGCCGGCGCTGGTTTCCTGCCGGACCTTTCTGATGAGGCGACCATGGAAATTCGGTTTCCCGCGGACGCGCCTGCCTACCGCGACTCCAATCTGACCGTTGTGTTTCCCGCGCTGGTGGACGGCGAACCGGTGCCGTGCGCGATTTCGGTCGAAGCGCTCGAAGATCATTTCGGCGCCTACTCCGAAGACCTGGAAGGGTGGATGCGCGCGTTCGACGCCGGCCGTCCGCGCATCGAAGCGGTGGCGCGCGAGCACTTGCAGATCAGTAACGGCACGCCCGTGCTGCTGAAAAGCGGCCATTTTCCGCCGGGCAACGTGAGCGGTGTGGGCGGTTGATGCCGCGTGAGTGCGACTCATTGGAATAGAGTGCTGCCGAACGTTCCGGACTGCTCCGGATTGCTGCCGCGTGCGGCTGATCGGTGGCGCGGGCCGAGGCGATCCGTCATGCGTTGGCATAAACGGCCGCTAGCCGGCTGGCAACTGGCCGCGCGAACACCGCTCACGGTTTCCTCCACAGCTCTCGTCGCCCTCGTTCAAACCGCGTTCGCCGCGCTTCTGTTTGCCCCAGCGCTAGAGGCTGCCGCCTCGCGTGCCGCATCGAACGCATGGCGGATACCTTCCTCGTAAGACGTTTTGACGATCGGGCCGATCAGTTCCGTCAACGCCGAATCGTCGAGCACGACCGGTTCGGTCATCAGGTAGTTCATCTCCACCAGTTCCCGCATCAATGGATTGAACAGGCCGAGCAGGCGCAGCAGCGTTTTGCCGGCGACTAGCAGTTTCGGCTCGCGGCCCGCCAGCGCGTAGGCCTGCCGCGCCACGTCGCGCTGCGTGATGGTGCCCGCGCCGGCAAGGTGCCACCAGCGGCCATACGCTTGCGGCGTGCGCGTGAGCTTTTCGACCACCGGCCCGATATCCGGCAGATAGATGAATTCATGCGGCACATCCACTGGGCCGATCACCTGGGCGCGCTTGCCGTTCGCCGCGCCCTCGAAAACGCCGTTCAGCAGACTGCGCTCGATACCCGGGCCGTAGAAGTCGGGCAGGCGCAGCACGAGGGTCGAGAGGCCGTTCTGTCCATGCGCCGCCAGCACCAGATTTTCCTGCGCGAGGCGCATCCGTCCTTTGAACGTGTGCGGCTCACGCGGATGATTTTCGCTGATCGGATTGCCGCGCGCGCGGCCGTACGGGTACACGGTGCCGATCAGAATGAAGCGCTCGACGCCTGCCGCCTTCACGCCGGCAAGGGTCCGCTCCATGAGCGGCGGATGAGCGGCGAACTGGTCGTACGGCACGCCCACGAGGTAGATCACCGTCTGCAGACCTTGCGCGGCCGCGCGAATCGAAGCGGGGTCGTCCGGATTCCACGTGACGATCTCCGCATGCGGATCGTTTCCGAACGCGGCCTGGAGCGCCTCGCGGGAGCGGCCGACCACGCGGTAGTCGCGGCCCGCCGCACTGAGCGCCGCTGCGATGATCTGACCGGCCGCGCCCGCGGCTCCGAATAAACCCACCTTGCCTATGGCTTGCATGACGACTCCTCGAAACGGCGCCGCATCGCGCCTGCATGAATGGATTGACGAATGAAAATTTAATGAACACCGTTTAGTGAACGGTGTTCAGTTTAATTTGACTTTTCAGTTTGTCAACCGGAAAATGTTCGCCATGGGAATCGCTGAACGAAAGAACCGCCAGAAGCAGGCACTGCGCGAACGCATCCTCGATGCCGCCCGCCGCATCGTGATGCGCGAAGGCTTTGCCGCGCTGTCCATGCGCAAGATCGCCGACGCCATCGAATATTCACCGGCCACGCTCTACCTGCACTTTGCGAGCCGCGACGAGATCGCGCAGGCATTGTGCGCGGAAGGCTACGCGCAATTGCTGGAGACGTTCGTGCCGCTCGCGGGCATCGCCGATCCGGCTGAGCGGCTCAAGGCGCTCGGGCGGGCTTATGTGGCGTTCGGGGTCGCGCATCCGGAAACCTACCGGCTGATCTTCATGGAAGATCCGAGCTATACCGGCGCGGCTTTGGGCGGCGCGCTCAAGGGCAGGGCGGCGGACGACGACACGGCAGTCACGCCAGCGGACGCGGCGGGTGGTGATTCGGCCGAACCCGAGGACGACCCCGGCGAGGCCGCGTTGCACATCATGATCTCCGCTTTGGAGGAACTCAAAGCGGCGGGCGGGCTGCCGGCATCGACGGATGTGGCGGTATGGGCCGAGGCCTTCTGGGCGACCTTGCACGGTATCGTTGCACTGAACCTCACCTGTCCCGTGTTTCCGACCGCGCCGCTCGACACGGTCGTGGGCGTCGCTTTAGATACCTGGCTGGGCGTGTCGGATGCGACGCCAAACAACGCGCCGTCGCAGCGCATCGCGACGACCGCGGGCACACGCAAGAAAAAGCCCTCCGGCGCGAGCACGGAGTTGCCGGCGGAGCAAGACAACGAACCTGCCACGCAGACGCCGGGCAGGAAGCCGGCGCAAGCGGCGACGGCCAAGGTTCCCACGCCCGAACCCGCGCCCGCTTCAAGGCGCAAACCCACGCGTGCGTGATACCGTTCAATTCCACCTCATACCGCGCCGCTGCGCCTAGCACTCCATGTCCATTCCCGCCTCGCCCGCCATCAGCGACGAAGTCGCGACCTACGTAGCCAACCGAATCGGCTTCATCGAACTGGAAAGGCCGAAGGCGCTCAACGCGCTGTCGACCGGGATGATTCGTGCAATGCACGCGGCGCTCGACCAGTGGCGCGAAAATCCCGATGTGCTCGCCGTCGTGGTGCGCAGCCAGCACCCGCGCGCGTTCTGCGCGGGCGGCGATATCCGCTTTCTGTATGAGACGGCGCAGCGCGGCGAGCAGGACGCGCGCGACACGTTTTTCAGCGAGGAATACCGGCTCAATCACGCCATCTTCACTTATCCCAAGGCGTATATCGCGTTGATGAACGGCGTCGTGATGGGCGGCGGCATGGGTATTTCACAGGGCGCGCATCGTACCGGCGGCCTGCGCGTCGTCACCAACTCGACCAGGTTGGCGATGCCCGAGACCCGCATCGGGCTATTTCCCGATGTCGGCGCAAGCTGGTTTCTGGCCCGCACACCTGGCGCGATCGGGCGCTATCTGGCCGTGACAGGCGAGACGATCGACGCGGCCGATGCGCTCTACGCGGGTCTGGCCGACGCCTATATCGAGGACGCGGCATTGCCCGCGCTGATCGATACCTTGCGCAGCGAACTGTTCGAGCGAGGCGTGGACGTAGTGGCGTGCATCGAGCGTGAGGCGCTTGCGTACCAGGTCGTGCCGCAGCCGGAGGCCTCATCGCTCGCACAGGCGCGTGCGTTGATCGACCGTCACTTCGCGTTGCCGGATGTCGCGCGCATTCTCGCCTCGCTCGAAAGCGAGCGCGACAGTGGCGAGGCCGCCGATTGGGCCGAACAGACGATCGCGATATTGCGCGAACGTTCGCCGTTGTCGATGGCGGTGTCGCTGGAAGTGGTGACGCGCGCCGAGGGTTCGATGGCGGACGTGCTGCGCGGCGATCTCGATCTGACGCGCTCCAGCTTTCTGCAGGGCGACACGATCGAAGGCATTCGCGCGCGCATCATCGACAAGGACAACGCGCCGCGCTGGCGCTTTGCGCGCATTGAAGACGTGAGCGCCGCCGAGGTCGAGAAGATGTTCGAGAGCCCGTGGCCGGCCAGCGAACACCCGTTGCGGGATTTGCGCGGTTAGGCCCTAAGCCTGAAACGCCGGAAAGTCATGCCGCCGTTGCGAGCGGCATGTCAGCGTGGCGCGTGACGTGCGGCGAGCGTGCGGGGACCGTTCATTGCCCACGCGCATTGTCCACACTCACTCCTCATCTTCGCTTGCCATGAAGGCGCGCATGAACACCAGCGCGCCCCAGCCCCACATGGCATTCGCCGCGAAACCGACCGCGAGGCGCGGCAGCATATTGCCGCTCGGCCAGATGCCGCGCAGCGGATCGACTACAAACACGCTCGCCGCCGTCAATGCGATGCCGCCGAACACGAAGGCCGGCACCCAGGGCGCGCGACGATGCGGCGCGACGCGCAGGAGCCACGCCATCAGCACGGCCCAGAACGCGCTCCAGATCGCGTTGGCGATGAACTCAGGCAGCCCGAGCGGTAGAAACGGGGCGGTCGAAAAACCGGTCGGGTCGATCATCCCGGCTGCGTGCAGCAGCGCCAGTGTCGATTCGTGGAAGAACAGGGAAGCCAGAAAACCGGCGACGAACGGCAGGATGAGTTTTTGCATGCATTGCACCGCCAGGGTACAGGCGGCGTGGTGTCGCGTGGCCTGCACCGGATTATTGGAAACGTGCGCCATTATATAGAGCGGCCCCAGACCTGTCGCTTCGCGCCGGGGCTGGCGGGAGGGCGGTACACGTCGCGCGGCCCGGCGCGTTAGCGAGCGTGACACGCTTGCTCGCCGCAACTCGGTTCCAAAAAGGCGTCCACCACGCGTCCACCAGGCATCCACAAAGCGCGCCATCCGTATGCTTTAGCGTCGGGCTAATCACGAAAGTGGAAAACCTAAGCTAAAAAAAATCGTTCAAAAGCCGCGGCCCGATCCATAGACTCTTTCACCATACAGACGGCGTTTGCCGCCGTCGCCGTTTAATCGACGCGCGCATGACGCGCACGTTTGGTCGAGGGAAGCCGTCGCGATGTCCTGCCTGATGCCGATCTTCACCTGCCACATGGCGCACGCGCGCCGGCGGGTCCGCTGCCGCCGCTAGCCGGCGCCGATACCGCGTTTTCCGTCTTCTTGCGCTGCACCGTCCGGCTGTGTGCCGGATGGATGCGCGCGGCCGCGCGCGCCGGCACTCGACGCACCGTTTCCATTCAATCCAGTTTCGATCATGCAGGAGCAGCAAATGAATGTGTTCTGGTTCATTCCGACTCACGGCGACAGCCGCTATCTCGGTACGTCCCAAGGCGCACGCGCAGCCGATTACGACTACTTCCAGCAGATCGCCGTCGCCGCCGATACGCTCGGCTACGAGGGCGTGCTGCTGCCGACGGGCCGCTCATGTGAGGACGCGTGGGTCGTCGCGTCGAGCCTGATCGCCGCGACCAAACGGCTGAAGTTTCTCGTGGCGATCCGCCCGGGCATCTCGTCGCCGGGTCTGGCCGCGCGTATGGCAGCGACGTTCGACCGTCTGTCGAACGGGCGTCTGCTGATCAATGTCGTGACCGGTGGCGATGCGGCGGAACTGGAAGGCGACGGCGTGTTCGTCGACCACGACACGCGCTATGAAATCACCGACGAATTCCTGCACATCTGGCGCAAGCTGCTGAGCGCCGCGCATACCAACGACGCGATCGACTTCGAGGGCAAGCATCTGAGCTCGAAGGGCGGCAAGGCGTTGTATCCGCCGGTGCAGCATCCGCATCCGCCGCTGTGGTTCGGCGGTTCGTCGCCGGCTGCGCACGACATGGCGGGCGAGCATATCGATACCTATCTGACGTGGGGCGAGCCGCCCGCCGCAGTGGCGAAGAAGATCGCCGACATTCGCGCGCGCGCCGCGGCGCACGGCCGCGAGATCAAGTTCGGGATCCGTCTGCACGTAATCGTGCGCGAGACCGAAGAAGAAGCGTGGGCCGCCGCCGACAAGCTGATCAGCAAGCTCGACGACGACACCGTTGCGCGTGCCCAGGCTTCGTTTTCGAAGATGGACTCCGAAGGGCAGCGCCGCATGGCCGCACTGCACGGCGGCAAGCGCGGCGGCCGCGCGGAGCTCGAGGTCTATCCGCACCTGTGGGCGGGCGTGGGCCTCGTGCGCGGCGGCGCGGGCACGGCGCTGGTCGGCAACCCGGAGCAGGTGGCGGCGCTCATGAAGGAATACGCGGACCTCGGCATCGACACCTTCATTCTGTCGGGCTATCCGCATCTCGAAGAGTCGTATCGCTTCGCCGAACTCGTGTTTCCGCTGCTGCCGAACCGGCTGAACAAAGTCTCGAACGGGCCGCTGTCGGGTCCGTTCGGCGAGATCGTCGGCAACAACTATCTGCCGAAGGCGGCGAGTTCGAGCTGAGTGCAGGTGCTGCAAACGGCACGCGCGATCATCGATAAGCAATGAGGAAGGCAAGCATGGCTCAATCCACTGTAAGTACGGATCGGGACGAAGGCGCAACTGGCGGCGCGGGTTTCAATACGTTGCGCCGGATCGGCGCGCATCTCGCGCCGTGGCTCGCGCCGCTCGCGATTCTGCTGGCGTGGGAGTTCGCCGCGCGCAGCGGCGTGCTGTCCACGCGCGTGCTACCCGAACCCCTCGCGGTCGTGAAGGCCGCGTGGTCGCTAATCCAGTCCGGTGAAATGTGGGCGGACGTAAAGGTCAGCACGTGGCGCGCGGTGTCGGGTTTCGCGATCGGCGGCGGCATCGGACTCGTGCTCGGACTCGCCACGGGGCTGTTCAAGCCCGCCGAGGTCGCGCTCGATTCGACCGTGCAGATGATCCGCAACATCCCGGCACTGGCGATGATTCCGCTCGTGATTCTGTGGTTCGGCATCGAAGAGGAAGCGAAGGTGTTTCTCGTTGCGTTGGGCGTATTTTTCCCGATCTATGTGAACACTTTCCACGGCATCCGTTCGGTCGACGCCAATCTGATCGAAATGGCGCGCAGTTATGGCGTGAAGGGTTTTGCGCTGTACCGGCATGTGATTTTGCCGGGCGCGTTGCCGTCGATTCTGGTCGGCGTGCGCTTCGCGTTCGGGCTCATGTGGGTCACGCTGATCGTCGCCGAGACCATTTCCGCGCAATCCGGTATCGGCTATATGACGATGAATGCGCGCGAATTCCTGCAAACCGATGTGGTGGTGGTCGGCATTCTGCTCTACGCCGCGCTCGGCAAACTCGCCGATGTGGTGGCCAAGAGCCTCGAGCGCGTCTCGCTGCGCTGGCACCCGGCCTACCAACGAGGAGCGAAGCCATGAACGCAACGACCTTGTCGGCGTCGTTCGGCGGGATCGCCGGCAGCGACCTCGAAGCCGAACTGGTGCAAGCCCGCACCGTCGAACATGACGCGAACGAAGCCGCGGACTTCGAGCATGCCGATGCGGCGCATCATCAACAGGCGCGCGCCGATTCGCGGCTGCATGGCGGCGCGCTCGCGCGCGACGACGTGCGCCGCGCGGCGGACTATTCGGTGGAGTTGCGCGGCGTCGGCAAGCGGTATGGCGAGCGCGAGGTGCTGGCCGATTTCAATCTGTCGATCGAGCGCGGCAGTTTCGTGGCGATCGTCGGCCGCAGCGGCTGCGGCAAATCCACCTTGCTGCGGCTCGTCGCCGGTCTGGAAAAGACTACTTCGGGCGTGCTCGAAAAGCGCACCGAAGACGGCGGCCCGCTCGACACCCGCATCATGTTTCAGGACGCGCGTCTGTTGCCCTGGAAGAGCGTGCTGCAAAACGTGATGCTCGGCTTGGGCCGCAGCGCGCGTGAGGACGCCCGCGCCGTGCTCGCCGAAGTCGGCTTGCTGGAGCGCGCCAACGATTGGCCCGCGCAGCTTTCCGGCGGCCAGCGTCAGCGCGTGGCGCTGGCGCGGGCTCTGGTGCATCGGCCGCAACTGCTGTTGCTCGATGAACCGCTCGGCGCGCTTGATGCATTGACGCGCATTGAAATGCACGCGTTGATCGAACGCCTGTGGCGCGAACATCGATTTACCGCGCTGCTGGTGACGCACGACGTACATGAAGCCGTGGCGCTCGGCGATCGGATTCTGCTGATCGAAGAAGGGCGCATTGCGCTCGATCAGCCGGTGCCGCTGGCGCGTCCGCGGGCGCGCGCGTCGGCCGGTTTCGCCGCGCTCGAAGAGCATGTGTTGCAACGCGTACTGAAGACGGCGCCGAACGACGACGCGCTGTCCGACCGTGCGTACGACACACGTGACGAAGGCCGCGCGAGGCGGCCGACAGACGTCCGCTGGGCCGTCTGATATTCCTGGACTGACTGTTCTCAATCGCTTCTCTGGAGCCACTCGAAATGAGCATTTCCGCAATCAACGTACGCAATCAGTTCAAAGGCAAGGTCAAGGAAATCATCCGCGGACCTGTGGTGTCCGAAGTCGATGTCGATACGCCGTTCGGTATCGTCACCTCGGTGATCACCACGCGCTCCGTCGACGAACTCGATCTGAAGGTCGGCTCGGAAGTGGTCGCGCTGGTGAAGTCGACGGAGGTCTCGATCGCGCGCCTGTGAGGCTTGCGCTATTTCGCGTTCGCGCCGCTGGCGGGCGGCTCGTGCATCATCTTGTCGTTGGTCGGCTTCTCGGGGCGCTTGATCGGCATATTGTCAGGATTGATCGAGCCGCTTGGGCCGCTTGAGCCGTTCAAGCCCGGGGCGGACTGAGGCGGCCTGACCATCGACGAATTGGCGTCCGGCGCCGCTGCCTGCGCGGGTTTTTGTGCGGGTTGTTGTCCTGATTGTTGCCCTTGTCCCGGCTTCGCCGTCTGCGCGAATGTCACCGTTCCGCGCGCGCCGGCTATTGCCAGCGCGATGCCCGCTATCAGCGCGGCCCATCTGTTTCGCTCCATGATCGTCCTCCTTGGCGGTGCCGCCTGCCGGGTTCCGGTTGCCGGTGTCGACGCCGTCGTGCTTGCGGAATCATTTGCGCGACGCAACCCGCGTGCCTCGACGCGGCACCTGCATACGTCCCCGAAACTTGCTAGGATGAATTGAGCATGTAGACGGAGGCAGCCATGTCTAAGTCATTGAGTCCCGAATCGGTCGAGGCCTTGCGGCGTCTGAACGACGTCGGTGTCGGACAGCCGGCGCCGAAACTCGAGCAGTCCGTGACCGCTGAATTGCTGGCGGGTGGCCTGGTTGCCGAAGCGAGCGGCGGCGAAGTCGAGATCACCTGCAACGGCCGGCAATACCTTTCGGGCGATTGCGATTGATCGTCGAAGCGGCAACGGCCTGACGTTCGGGCCGAATCGTTCCGCGAGCCGCTGGCGTGCTCGCCGGACGAGTCTGGCCGTCAGATTCGCGCAGGTATCACGGAGGAGACCATGGAGCCGAAGGGCCTCGATATGGGGGACTACCAGGAGCGCTATCAGGACTACGACATCGAGGTCGCCGTCGAGCAGGTGCTGACGGGCGTCAAAACGCATTTTCGGGTGTTGCGCAACGGCGCGGTGGTGGTCGACTGGCGGCTCGTGCATATCGACAGCCTATGGTCCACCGAGCATGCCGCGGCCGAGGCGGCCTTGCGGGCGGCGCGCGAAGTGATCGACGCGGGGTTTGCCGAGGGGTTGCCCGGTTAGGCGCCCAAGCGGTTTGGTCGCAGATCGGGGCGCCGAGGCGCGCTGCCGTGAAATCGCGCACGGGTTCGGTTAATCTGCTTGTCCCGTCAAGACTTTCCGGAGACCGCTTTGCATTTTGCGCGCGCCATCCCGATCATCCGTATTTTCTCCGAGGAAAAAGCGCGGGAGTTTTACGTAGACTTTCTCGGCTTTACCGTCGAATGGGAGCACCGGTTCGAAGAGAGCCCGCTCTATGCGCAGGTGCGGCGCTTCGACCTGATCCTGCACTTGAGCGAGCACCACGGTGACGCCACACCCGGATCGACGATTTTCGTGCCGATGCAGGACATCGACGCGTTCCATGCCGAACTTCAGCGCAAAGACTACAAATATGGGAAACCTGGCATTGAGACGTTGCCGTGGGGCAGGGTGCTCGAGACAGTCGATCCGTTCGGCAACCGGATCCGGTTTTGCGAATCGCCAAAAGAGAAATAAACCGCCGAGAAGTCGCGATGCGGTGACAATGAGCAGCGCGTCTCGCGCAACGGCCCCGCTGTGGAGCGGGTTTTGCAGCGGGGTTTTGCGGCGGCTTGCGGGACCGCTTGCGAAGCCAGGTAAACGCAACTGGGCGCCGGCATCGATACTGCATGCGCGGCGCCCAGTTTACCGGCCGCCCTCGTGAGGCAGCCGGTTCAACGGCAACTGCTTAGTGGCCGAAGAAAACCGATTGCGGGCCCGAAACCGGCTCTTTGGCGCCCGATTGCGACGACACGTTGTTCACGCCGCCGTAGGCATTCGATTCAGCGTTAGCGCGTTCAGCCGCGACGGTTTGTGCGTTCTGGCCTTGTTGCGAAGCCGGTGCGCCGACCGACGGACGATAGAACGGTGCCGGGCCGTAGCCGCTAGCAAAAGCGGGAGCGGCGATCGAGGCAGAAACAGCAACCAGCAGGGCGGCGATGAGCTTGGTCTTCATGGTGTGACTCCGATAACGTTACGACTTCATTTCAGGAAGGCGTCGCAGGGGCCGGTGAGGTGTATCTGCAACGTCGATGGAATGCAGTGTATACCCCTACTATCGAGAATTTGTATCGATAACTTGAAATTACTGTTCTCTATTCTGGAATAATCGGCGCAAGGCAGGCGGGACAAGCGTGAGCGATGGTCCGACCCCGTGCGGCAAGGGTTTTGAGGAATAAAGACCCGCGGCGCAACGAGGTTAAATGCATTGAATGAAGCGCGGCTCGATCGAATTCGATCGGATCCGTTGCTTGGGGGAGCACTCTGATGGACCTATGGATTCAACCATGCGCTGCCTGCGCTGACCTGTATGGCCAACCGGCCGCCAGTAGCCCGCACGACAGGTTGGCGCTGAATAATCGTGGGGCGGTGAAAGACGTGCGAGTGGAGGAGCACTACACCTGCGTGCGCTGCAACGCGGTGTTCGCTCGCATTCTGACCGGCGAGCCGCACAAGCAGATCTGGATGTTGCTGAACGCGAGTCAGCACTGACGGCTGACGGTTCGGCGATTTTTGCGGACGCACCGCCTCCCACGACAGCAGGGCGATGCCGACAATCGTATAGAGGATGACGCCTCGCAGCGGGCGGCTCGCTGAAACGTTGGCGGCGTTCCTGTAAAGTTTTCGGTGCGGCTGCCGAAAACGAAAGCATGAAATACTTCTTTGACTACAAACTCGCCGAGCGATACGGCTACGGGATCGCGGTGTATATCGCCGCCGAAACTTCCGATTTGCAACGTGCCATTGATTTGACAAACGCTCGACGCCTGCGCGCCGGTCGGCGCCCGCTCGAGGACGCGAAGATCGAGGACGTGCTATCGGCCATGCGCAACACGGGGCGGCTTTCGACCGAAAGGGATGAGGGCGGAGCCAACGTGTCGGACGCAACGCGGTGAAGCGGGATTCAAACCGCGAAGGAAAACCGCAAAGGCCAAAACAAAAACGGCGTAGTGATTTCTCACAACGCCGTTCGTAAAACTTGACTACTTGAATTCTTTGGGGTGGCTGATGGGGCTCGAACCCACGACAACAGGAATCACAATCCTCTCAAGATGGTATTTCTTAGCGTTGACTGAAATTCACAAAATCGGCTGAAACCGCTGATAGTTAATGTTCGTGGCCGATTCGGGTTACAAAATCCTGTTGACTTGCGTTGATTGGTTTGCCTAAAATCGGGTTACATAGAGGTTACATGAAGTGCGTGTAACCCAAAACCCGGATGGTGGCGACAGTGGCGAAGGTTAATTTCACGGCGGGGAGGGTCAACGGGCATAGCTGCCCTGCTGGCAAGTCTCAGGCGTTTCTCTGGGATAGCGGTGCGTCCGGCTTGGGCCTTCGTGCCACGGCGGCGGGTGCGCTGTCCTATATCTTCCAAGGCAAGCTGAACGGGGCGACGGTGCGCGTCACGATTGGCTCGCCGAAAGACTGGGGCATTGACGATGCGCGGGACGAAGCGCGCCGCCTGCAACGCCTGATTGACGCCGGCAAAGACCCACGCGAGGAAGCCGCCGAGCAGCGCGCCGCCCATGAGGCGCGAAAGGCTGAGGCGCGCCGCCAGGACGTGACGCTGGCAGACGCCTGGACGGCGTACATCGAGGCTCGCCGCTCGAAGTGGAGCGACCTGCATTACCGTGACCATGTAACGCTCGCTAGTGCTGGCGGCCAGCCGAAGAAGCGCGGCAAGGGACTGACGGAGCCGGGGCCGCTCGCCGCGCTGATGCCGCTGAAGCTGTCGGATCTGAGCGCAGATCGCATGGGCGAATGGCTGGCGGATGAGGCCGCCCAGCGTCCGGCTCGTGTCCGGCTAGCCTTCAATCTCCTGCGCATATTCACGACGTGGTGCGAATCGCGGAGCGAGTATCAGGGGCTCATCGACCCGCAGGCCGTCGCCACTCGCCTTTCGAAAGATGCCCTGCCAAAGCAGGCCGCCAAAACCGATTCCATCCAGCGCGAGCAACTGGCCGCGTGGTTCCTTGCCGTCCGCCAGCTCAGCAATCCGGTCATGGAAGCTTACCTGATTGGCCTGCTGCTAACCGGCGCGCGCCGGGAGGAACTGGCCGAACTGCGCTGGGAGGATGTGGATTTCCGGTGGCGGGGCCTGCGACTGAAAGACAAGGTGGAAATTGAAACCGGACGGGTTATTCCCCTAACACCTTATTTTGCCAGCGTGCTGCTAGAACTGAAGCGCATCAACGAGACGCCGCCGAATGTGCGGCAGATGCGCAGCCTTGAGGCCAAGGGCGAAAAATGGCAGCCGTCGGATTGGGTATTCGCCAGCAAAACTTCCGCCGATGGCCGCCTGGCGTCCCCGAACAATGCCCTGCACCGTGCCTGCCAGATTGCCGGTATCGCGCCAGTTACGTTGCACGGTCTGCGGCGGTCATTCTCAAGCCTCGCCGAATGGACGGAAATCCCGTCAGGCATAAAGGCGCAAATCATGGGGCATAAGCCGTCCGCCATCGCCGAGCGCCATTACAACGTACGTCCGCTTGACCTACTGCGCATGTGGCACGACAAGCTGGAGGCGTGGATTCTCAAAGAGGCCCACATTGACTTCAAGCCCGCACAGGCCCAGACCGGATGGCATACGGCCGCAAACCCTTGAATCGCGTAACGCTACGAGATACAATTAACCGTGATTAAGAGCTTCGCACACAAAGGACTGGAACGTTTTTTCAAAGCCGGCAGCAAGTCCGGAATCCGGCCCGACCACGCAGCTAAACTCGCCCGCCAGCTCGCCATTCTGAACGTGGCCAGCAAACCGGAGCAGATGGACATTCCCGGATGGGGGCTGCATCCGCTCAAGGGGGATTTGGCCGACCACTGGGCGGTGTGGGTCAATGCCAACTGGCGCATGACCTTTCGCTTTGTGGGCGAAGACGCCGAGATTGTGGATTATCAGGATTACCACTAGGAACCATCATGCGTATGCATAACCCGCCGCATCCCGGCGAAACGCTCAAGGAAGACGTGCTGCCTGCCTTGGGCCTGAGCGTGACCGACGCGGCCGAACAACTGGGCGTGTCGCGTGTTGCCCTGTCGCGCGTATTGAACGGGCGGGCGGCTATCAGCGCCGAAATGGCGATTCGGCTGGCGCAGTGGCTGGAGGGAAGTCCCGAAGTGTGGCTGCGCGCGCAGTTGCAATATGACCTGTGGCACGCCGAACAGCAAAGCACGGCCAAGGTGAAGCCGGCGAAGCGGTTAGCGGCCTGAACGGAGCTTGACCGCCGCCTGACGGTATCAGGAAGAACTGGCGAGAACTCTAATTCTTACCGTCCACAACTTAAAAAATCAGGATTGCGAAACGTGACAACATACAATCATGCCGAAGAGAATCGCCGGAGTATCGATACGATGATCGCGCTCGCTTGCGCGACGCTGGAAAAGCTTGAGCGGCAACGCTCGCGCGTGGTCAGTCTGGCAATCGCCGGGGAAAGGTGGGTCAAGCCACAAGCTCCCGATACGGACCACGACGGAGTTGCGTCCGAAATGTTCTGCGCGTTGCACGATGCGGCAAATTCGGACGGCGGCGCGCTCGTGAAGCTGCAAGACCTGATTGTCGAGTTGGAAGCTCTGCGTGCAGTGTCTCACTGAGGCTGGTACGAAAGGGGTGGCAGGCCGTTTTGCCGTCGAAAAACGCATTGACCCGGAAAAACACAATGAAGGCTCAACCAGCGCTCTTCAACACGATCCGCAAGTCGGTGGAATTACTGAACGATTTCGCGCAGAGTTCGAGCTTGCCCGACAGATTTGACGAATCGACTATTCTCACGATGGCGTACCAAGGTGCCATCCATTTGAGCGTGCTGCTGCCAGAACCGTTTCGATTTTCAAAAAAAAACGGGAAGCCGGTCAAACCGCAATTCGTTCCGAAAGGATGGGGGGAATTCAGAATCGACCGTATAACGGCGTACGATTTGATGGTCGCGGATGGCGGCCCCGTCGATCTAAAATCGATCTTAAATCACCGCCCCGACGGGGGCACAGACGTGTACCGCTCGACCGATCCGAAGTCGACACGCGTCGCGGTCGCTGACCTGAGGGTCGAGTACGCCGAACTCAATCGGCTAGCACTGGCCTTCCTGACGCGGCATCGTGATCGCGTCGGCGCGGTCAATTCCGAAAGCCCGGCAGATGACGCGGTAGCCAAGCCCAGGGAGAGCGCACCGGGCGGCTCGCCGCCTAGCACGGCAGGCGACGTTTGGCCGGTCACTTCGGAGTCGGGTGTCGAGGTCAAAGCGCCGGTCCCGCTCCAGCGATTTCAGGAGTCTGAGATTCTGCGGGTAATTGTCGAACTCGGTCACAATCCCAAGGCTATTCCCGCGAACAAACCGGGTAAGGCTGGCCTCAAATATGAGGTCCGTCGGAAGCTTGACTACACCAACAAGGTGTTCGACCTCGCATGGGAGCGCTTGCGGAAAAATGATGAAATAGTCAATTCCCTCGATAGCCATCCCTCAAATTGAGGGAGTGAGGGAAGCTTGCGAGGGACGGTATAGAGGGAGATTTAATAGGCATCGTCATCAACAAATCCGCGCGATGCGGAAAGGAAAAAGACGATGCAAGCCTTGCAATCCATCCCGCCTGGATTAGCAGCTGTAGCGCGTGGTCGCGACACCCTGCTGACCGCTGAAGCAGCCCCGGCGATCAGCCGCGCGCCGCAGACTCTCAGAAAATGGGCCTGCTTGGAAAGCGGTCCTATCCGCCCCGTACGCATTAATGGACGTCTCGCATGGAAGGTGGCCGATTTGGCCCGCCTGCTGAATGGTGATGCGGTGTAATGGCCGCCTCGAATATGGGTACAGCGGCACAGCGTGTCCGCGTTGTCGAAGCGCTGCGCGGCGGCCCGCAGACTACCTACAGCTTGCGTGCGCGTGGCGTCAGCCATCCCGCGATGCGGATCAAGGAACTCGTCGCGCTTGGTCACGCGATTGCATCCTCTCGCGTGACGGCCATCGATTCCGATGGCTTTTCGCACAATGGCGTCGCCATGTATGAGCTAGCCGAGTGTCGCCAGCCGGGCCTCTTTGACCAATGGGGGACCGAGTGAGCCGTTTCATTGTTCTTCCCGCGCGCTTGCTTAGTGATGCCCGTCTCACGTCTGTGACCCATTTGCGCGTGCTGATGGCTCTGTGTTCGTACACGGACAAGCATGGATGGGCGTGGCCTAGCCGCAAGAAACTCGCCGAACGCATGTCGGTGGATGGCTCGACCGTTTCGCTCGCTCGGGTGTCCCAGTGCGTTGCCGACCTGAAATCGTGGGGCTACCTCGAAGCGCATTCGTGGACGCGTGAGTCGGACGGCGGGCAGACGAGTAATCGCTATCGAGTCCTGTTCGACATCGGCGAGCCCGATGCAATACCGGACGGCGACGACGCACCCTCCGGCGATAGCCTTACCCCCGTAAGCAGCGCTTACCCCCCAGTGAGCCCTAAGGATTTACCCCCGAGTAAATCCCATGAGATTTACTCCATGAAGGTACCAACGAACGATTCATTGAAGGGAGGGGTATATAGCGCGGGCGAGAAAGCTGCGGATGAGCAGTTCGAGCAGGCATGGGCCGCATACCCAAAACGCGCCGGTAGCAACAGCAAGCGCGACGCGCTGAAGGCATGGAAGGCTCGCCTTGCCGCTGGTGAGTGTTTCGAGACTTTGATGAGCGGTGTGGCGCGCTACGCGAAGTATTGCGAGGACACCGGCAAGACCGGGACCGAGTACGTGAAGATGGCAGCAACGTTCTTCGGACCCAGCCGCCACTTCGCTGAGGCATGGGAACCGCCAGCAAAGACCCTGCAGCGTATTTCGTCGAACATCGGCCCGACCAACCATCGCGAAGCATCCCGCGCCGCCGCAGCGGCGTCCATCGGCTTAGGAACCCCGAGCTATGACAACGAACCTTTCACCATCGACGCTTAATTCGGGCGCAATTTCTGCTGACCCGATGGATTGGCTCTTCGGCCAACTGCACGGCTTGTTCGGCAACAAGTTTTTGGACGCATTTCGCAGCGGGCATATCATTGATGGTCGCGATTCGGGTATCGAGAACATGAAGTGCGTATGGCGCGAGAAGATCCGCAGCAACGCGCTGAAGTTCGCCGACGTGCGCCGTGGTCTAGCCGGTGCAGAGCGCCTTAAGTGGCCGCCCAGTTGGGGCGAGTTTCTCGAACTCTGCAAGCCGGCGCTCGACGTTGACGAGTCGATTCGTGAGGCGGTGGAGCAGATGGCGGCGCGTCGAAACGGGATCGACCAATGGTCGAGCCCGGCGATTTACTGGGCGGCAGTGCGGATCGGTGAATTCGATCTGCTCTCGCTGTCGCACGCGCAGATCAAGCCGCGCTTCGCATCGGCACTCGCGAAAGTGATCGAAGGCGGCGAAATTCCGCCCGTTCCGGCACGCGTACCGGCTCTTGCGGCACCCGGCAAAAGCGAATCGACGCGCCAACATGGCCGCCAGCAACTCGACGCCCTAATCAACGATTCCGGCCTACTGCGTTCCGTGAAACAAGGCGGTGGCCGCGAATGGGCGCATCGCATCATCAAGGCACATGGGCGCGGTGAGGCTATGCCCGCGCACAGGATCAATTTCGCGCACGAGGCACTTGCAGCATGAAAGCGACCGCCAGCGAAACGCAAGCTGCCGCGATTGCCGCGCTTTTGCGTCGCGCCAGTCTGCCGGAGGCCGAAGTCCAGCGCCGGACCCGTCGTGCGCTGGCGGCTGGTCTAACGCGGACGCCCGCAGAGAGCAAACCGACCGAATCAACGGGGAACACAGATGAAGAAATTTAGTAAGGAAAACCAGGAGTCTTCGAGGGATGGCACGTCGGCGATGCGTACCACCCCGGCAATGGGCAAGGATGCGCGCGCAACGGGTTCGAAGGATGCGGGCAAGGGCATGGTAGCGCCTGCACCCACAAAGCCCGCAAAACGCCGCGCAGGTCGTCCGAGTCGCTACCGGCCGGAGTTTTGCGAGGCGCTGCTCGCACACTTCGACGGTCCCGCTGAACGCGTCTTCGAGGTGGTGAAGCAGGACGGCCGAGGCGGCACGATTGTCGTGCATGAAGCGCGCGCCAAACCCTTCCCCACGCTCGGGAGGTTCAGCGACACCATCGGTGTCGCGGTCCAGACGCTGCGAAATTGGGCAAAGCGGTACCCCGATTTCGGTTTTGCCTTCGAGCGCGCGCGGGACCGGCAGGCAAGTTTGCTGATTGAGGGCGGCCTGTCCGGCGCGTACGACTCGCGCTTTGCCGTGATGGCGGCCAAAAACCTGCTTGGCTGGCGGGATAAGGCCGAGCTGACCGTGACGGCGACCGTCACGCAAGCGAGTGTCGGCGAACTGGACGCCATCTACGAGCGCGGCATGGCGGAGGCAGCGGCGGGCAAGGCGACCGTGGCAGCGCGCAAGCAACGCAGCGAGGGCGGGCCCCGCCATGACTAAGGGCACCGCGCACGCCGCGCTTGTCACTCGCCTCCGCCAGGTGGCCGAGCTTCGCCATGCTTTGGTCGAGCGCGACGCCACCCGCACGAGCGCGACGAGCGGCCGACCGGCGGACGTGTTCGTGCGCTTGAAGGCAAGTCACCGCGTTTTGACAACTGCGCGCAAGCTGGCAGAGTGACGCCCTGCCGAGTTCGTTGCTCAAGCAGCGTCGCGGGCGCGCTCAACCGGCTGAAACGTCCGTCGAATATGGGCGGACGGCTCTCCTGTTGATTCAACGGCCCACGAATTATTTGCGCCCAGTGCGCGCGCCCGCGCGCCCGCGCGCTCGCGTGTGCGCGTGATAACAGAGCGCTATCGGCCGAGCAATTTTCCGTTTCTGTCGGTTTTAGGAAAACTGCTGGATTTGCTAGTCCGCGGCGCTGAGATATTGGGTGCCTCTCCCAATTGAAGTCAATTTGCTATGAAAAAACTCCCGTCGTTCAAGGGTCGCGCCGCACCCGTCATCGAAATCGCCGCCGCACCCGTTACAGAACCCGTCTCCGCACCCGTCACAAACGGTGCAGGCGAACGGGCCGAGCCCGTTGGCTCCGGAAAATACACGGGATTGCTGACCTTGCTCATAAGGGAGCGCAGCGCGCTGCTCGAAATGGTGGGTCCGGAAGAGGAATTCGCACAGGCGAAAGCCGTAGCCGTCCAACGTGGCTGCACGATTGACGAATCGCTGCGCGAGCGCCTTGCCGACGTGCGGGGTCAGCGGGAGGCCGCTTGGTCCGCGCAGCGCGTGTTGCGAGCCAAGCAGGCAGACCAGATGAGCAAGGCCGGAACGGAGGTGCATGCCGCGATTGAAGAGCGTTTGCGCCTCGGCGAGGTCGTTCGCGGCCTGAAAACGCGTATCTCGAACTTCGACGCGGCCCGCCGTGCTTTTATCGGCAAACTGGTTGACGCGGGCATGAGCCTCGAAGAGGCGTCGAGCGTTGAGCCGAAGCCGTCGGCCGACGATCTCGCTGGATGGTGCGCGCAACTGGACGATGCGTTGGCGCGCGATGCCGAGTTGGCGGCACGGCTACGGATTGGCGCGACGGCGTTCCTGTCGGAGGCTGCGTGATGGCTGGCCTTCGAAGAATGACGCCCAAACTGTGGTTGGCCGTGCGTTTAGCATACACGAACGGCGAGTCAGCGAAGTCTATCGCGGCACGCTATCCGGTCGCGGTCCAGACCATCTACGGGCGCGCGTGTGCTGAGCGCTGGCGTGATGCGACCCATCAGCCCGCCGCAATGGAGCCTCAATGACCGCTCAGACGCCAACCGCCAAAATCCTGTCCTCAAAATGGGACGGGCTCAATCCGAACCTGATCGCGAAGTTCTATCCGGTCAAACGTGCCGATAACGGCAATGACTGGGTGCAGAGCTTTGGCACGCGCACGCTGTCAGCCGCCGATAACTTCACCGTTGACGATGGCTACGAGGTGTGGACGCCGATCACCGACGGCTCGCAGGAAATGACGTTGAACTGGACAAGTCCGTTTGAAGGCGCTGGCGCTGAATCGAAGGTGCCGACTATCTCTGCGATGTTGCAATCGGGCGTGCTGTCGGCAGATGTAGCAGCGCTCGTAACAAAATTCAGTAAAGACGGCGGTGAGGACGCCATCAAGCTGCTGCGCAGCGCGACCGGCCGCACCGGCATCACGAAATTGAATTCGACGCAGGTTTTCTCTGGTATGCCGCCCGTCAAGTTCTCTTTCACGGCACATTTTCGCGCGCTCATCGACCCGAAAAGCGAGGTGCGTGACCCCATCACGCAACTCGAACAATGGGCGGTGCCGCAGTATCTCGCCGATCAGGGCGTAATCGCAGGCGCGCTGCAAAATGGACTGAAGAACCTCGGCTTGGAAACCATATTTCCGTCGGTCTCGCCTCAATTGCTCGCGATGAAATACGGCGATCAGACCATTTTGCCTATCGTCATCGAGAGCATTTCCAAGCCCTTCACCGTGCCGCGTTCAAGCAAGGGTGAAGCCATCAATGTGGCCGTTCAACTCACCGTCGCGACGCTCACGGCAATCGACCGCCGCGACATTGCGGGGTTTTATGGGTAAGCACTTGCCTTCTGAAGCAAGGGGGAGTCGAGATGAGTGATCTGAAAGACGAAAGCATTTCCGATTCGCGGCACGACGCACAGGCACGGCAAGCCATCAAGCGCTTCGTGCGCGACAAGAACAAGCCTGAAGAACTGGAGACGCTGCGTTACAACCTGATCGTTGCGCGGGTGCTGTCAGGTATGACCGCAGTCGAGGCGGCGGCGGGCTTTGGCTACGCGAACTCGACGCAGGTGAGTCTTATTGAATCGGGGAAGCGGCAGATTCCTCGCGACCATCAGTTTCTGCGGCAGGCGTCTCAGGTCTATGCCGTCTCGTGCGATTTCCTGCTCGGACTCTCGCCGCATACACAGTTCGACCCGCGCGTTGCTCACCAGCACGCCCTCATGCGCGGTACGGAATCGATACTGGGCGACATTGCCGCCCAGTTCGCTACGGTGATGATCGAGTTCACTAATCAGGCGCAGCCCGTCCGGGAGGATTTCGCGCGCGTGTGCGAAGCCGCGCAGAACGTTGAGCAGGCGCTTGCCACCGCTCGTAAGCATGGGCTTGACGAAGTTCGCGGCAGTTCTGCGCTCGTGGTCGCGGCCGACAAACTCGCGCAGGCAGCCGAGCCGCTGCGCCGGAAGGTCATGCGCAACCAACTCATCGACAACTATTTCAGTGAATTGCGCGCTGGACGGATGCAGCCGATTCCGTATTTGGTCGAGCGCTACGTCCCTGATGGTTGGGCCGAAGAGGGGGCCTCGGCATGACGATTAAAACCGACTCCAAGGGCCTTCTGATCACGGAAGGCCGAGTAGATACCGCGTCGATACTGCGCAGCACGAGTTTCTAGATGGAGGTCTGCGGCACGTCCGAATAACAGGCTCGCCGAAGATGATCCTCTGGCGCAATCAAAGCTTGAAGCGCCAAACTCGCGTTTCGCGGCATCGCCACACTCGCTTCGGCCGACAAGATCGAGATGGGGCGGCAGGTACCGGAGGTCGCGCGCAAAGATGCCGGACTCGCGGCTGACCCGAAAACCGAGCCAAGCCTGACTTTCCATTGACCTTGGCGCCTTCGGGTTGCGTTAAGCTATTTGCTTGAAAAGGCCGCGCCGTGCGGCGATCTCCGCGCTTGGTCGTCGGGCGCTTGCCGGCCAACTGCGGCCCTTCGTACATCCCATTGGTTGCTTAGCTGAACGTCTGCTCTGCGCCCGGTTAGCTAACCCTTACGCAGCACCCTAGCGAGTTTGTGAAGCCCGGCCCAAACACAGACCGGCCGTCACTCGTTCACCGAGTCTCCGAGAAATTGCACCGTTTTTCCGTGCTCCCCCGCGCATGCGACGCGGGAGAACGGACCGCAAAGTCGCGTGCTACTGGCCGTCCCGCAAGAATGTTCCTGGAGGGTTCTGATAGACCGGCATTACAATCAAACATGTGTGCCGCCCAGTCGGTCGCGTACGGTGACGAAAAATAATGCGAAAGGAAATCAATTGATCTCAAAATTCATAATCGAAGGCTTGCACGGCTACAAAAGAGTGGAAATCTCATTCAGCACGCCTTATATGGTACTGCTCGCTGAGAACGGGCAGGGAAAAACGACTATATTGAATTTGCTGTATGCATGCCTCTACGGAGACACGAAAAAACTCAATCGAATTCAATTTGATCGCGCCACGCTTATTTTCGATAATGCGGCACCCGTAGTGATCGTAAAGAATGACCTCCCTCCGGACGTCGAAATGCCTAGCATTGGCAGCGGGCGCGCATTGGGTTATCTGAAAAGACAGCACACAAAAGCAGAGTTGGAGTTTGTGTTGTCGAGAACCAATGAAGGTGTTCCACATGAAGAAATCGCGCGACTCTTCACTCGAAATTTTGGAAAAACGATTGTCAAAGCGGCATTGCGCGACTTAGCCAATGAACTCAAGCCTAGTCGCGAATACAACAATGTCTCAGTGTTCGATCTGGCCCTAGAAGCATTTAAATCGAAGCCTTTATATCTCCCCACGTTCCGGCGAATCGAGGAGGATTTGGCAAGACTGGGAATTGAAAATGCAGAAATAGGTGAAGGCGGAATAAATTTCGGGATTCACGATGTGCAACAGAGACTCAACGAAATACAGAAAGAAGTTCTTCTCTCATCGAATGAATGGTTTTCAAAAATTAACGGCGAAATACTCTCGAAATTGGTGAATGGGTTCGCCCTTGATGAAAGCGATGAAAAACGTGTTGCTTCTCTCGAAAAAATCGATGTCGTACTTGAGAGAATCGGAAAGAACATAGGCTTGGACGACAAAGAAGAAATCAAGCGAATATTTCGCAGTAGAGAGCTTTTTGCGGAAAGTAAATATCAACCGCTCGTCTATTTTCTGTCAAACATGGTAAAAGTGTACGAAAAGCAGAAAGTCAATGACGTTGCGGTGAAGGAGTTTGCTCAACAATGTCAGAAATATTTGGTTGAGAAGCAAATCGACTACAACGAAAGTACTCTTTCCGTTACCGTCACGAATGCGACGACCCATGAGCCGGTGTCGCTGGATCAATTTTCGTCGGGCGAAAAGCAGATCGTATCGCTATTTGCGAAGCTATATTTAGGTGAGAAAATAGAGACACCTAACTCCAGCGACGGCGCGTCCTTCCGGTCATCAGAAAAGCTGGCAATTTTTTATGATGAGCCTGAACTTTCCTTGTCCGTTGAGTGGCAGGAAATGTTACTTCCGGACATCATTGATAGCGGGCGGTGTGCCTTCCTTTTCGCTGTGACGCACAGTCCATTTATCTTGAAGAACGTAAAGCAATACGCTCGCGATCTTACCCGTTTCGTGACGGTGGAACAATAAATCATGGATAGGGTAAATTATTTCTCTGATCTACTCGAAAGCGAAGCACCCCTCTTTAAAAAATATGTCTCAAGAAGGAAAAAATGGAAGACGGATGCCGTGTTTGTGTTTGAGGGCGATGACGAAAAATACTATAGCTCAGTGATTGGTACAATTTTTTCGACTGAATATCATGGCTTTGTGTCAGGGTCTCGCGGTAATTCGATCGCACTGCATAAAGCGCTCGCGTCGAACGATCAACTTTCTGACGATGTAACCTATTTTTTCATCGACCGAGACTTTGTGTTAGAAGATGATCTCTCTGAGAAGGTCTATGTAACATCCGGCCATTCGATCGAAACCTACTACTGCGACGAACTTGCGGTAAAACGGATGATCCGAAGCGAGGCTGGGCTTGGTAAGGCGAAAAATGAGCATGCAGACGAAGATGAAGTACTTGCAGACGTAATGTCGTTGTACGGAAGATTTCATGCGGAATTAATGAAATCGCGCGAGCTGAAAAAGGCAAATATTTTGCTTTTCTTGTTTTCGGCTACGGGCAGCGAACTTAAGCTTAATCTTAATCAAAACATTTCTCTCGTTTCTCAATTTTATGCGCATGCGGGATTCGTGAGAATGACAGTATCACTAACGGTCGGAAAGCATCTCTCCGCAATATTGAATCAGCACGTTCGCGGAAGGGGGAAAGAGCTTTTTTCGATGCGGTCTCATTTGAAAGATTTCCGGGAAAATCCAATATGCAGAGGTAAGCAGGAATTGGAGTTCCTGAGGGAGTTTCTTGTTAGCTGCGGCGGCGGAGTGCTACATCGTTATGTAAAGGACAAATTTGGCTATTCTGTATCACTTCGATTTAACGGCGGCTCTTCAGACCTGCTTTCGTTTGGCGCTCAATACGCTATTAAGCCACAGAAATTAATCGATTTCATAAATCACGCCAACTTGCGCGCCGAATTAGCGCGCAAAAATCGAGCAGCGGAAGCCAGCGCCGGCTGCCAACAACAATCTTAGAGCTGACCGGTGCCTGACGCCGATTGGTAGTCGATTGGTACGATTGAGACATGCTATTTCGTGACTCTCGGTGCGGGCACCTTTTTGCTGGCCGCTCGGGTCTGCACTGTGAGCGTTTTCGGTGACTGCAGCAATCTCGGTAGCCGCCGTTGAGATGGTGTTCATCTCAACGGCAGAAGTGGGTCGCGTGCTGTCGATGGCTACCTTGTGGCATTCGGTTTGCATGCCGTTTGCATGAGGCAGTGGTCGGCCAGAAGCAGTCGTTGTCGGGCGACAGCAGATCCATAATCGAACGTCGGCTTTGTCGCAGATACCAGGCTTACTCCGATCTTCCAGCATCGCCATACAAAGACGTTAAATGATAACGTTCAGTCGACCGGGATCACCGGTTACAAATAGCTTCGTCGAATCCGGTATACACTTTATATGGAGAAGTGTACTACCATGACTGCATTTCATCTTCAAAATGTATACTGCGATGAGAGCATTATATTTGCGACTGTGCGAAAACGGTCTGCCTCTGTCATTAACAACATGTAGATGTTGCGGCGATCCGGGCAGGCGTAGAAGTCCGATTTCATGGATCGATCACGCGCTCTCAACTCATGAAAATCGCCGGTATAACAAAAACCGCTTACAAAGCACTTTTTGCACCGCGGCGACGAGAGTCCAAATTCCTCTTGAAGACTTTCGAGCTTTTTTATGTCGAAATCATCGGCTGTGCCTATACAAAATTCTGCGTCAATCAAACCGTCCATCGGATAGACATTGCCGTCGTCGTGGAGATACAAGGTAAAACGTGGAAGTGCGCGTGCGCGGCGAAGAAAGAGAGTCTTGAGAGTCCATCCAAGTGGTGACAGCTCGATTGTTTGGATAAGATGAGGTTTTCTCGAGAATACCTCGACCAAATACGACGCCACGTGAAATTCATTAAGCTCCCTCTTTATTCCATTCTTTATCGCGTTGCCGACTGGAAGCAGTGTGCCATACGTAACCTTAAAGCCATTTGAGTAAGCAAATTCCAGGTAGCTTTCGAGGTTCGAAATGTTACTCTTCGTGAGAACGGGTTTTAGCGACACGTTGGCACCAACGCTTCGTAGATAATCGAGGTTCCTCAGGATTGCATCAAAAGTTCCTTTTCCCCGTGACTGATCATTGATTTCCGGATCAACAGCATCAAGACTGATCCGCCACTCTACCCCGGGATCGCCAACCGCTTCGCGGTATTCAGAAGACCTTATGCGCGTGGCCACCCCGTTTGTAGATATGCGCGCCTGGAGATCCCGATTCCGCGTATGTGCAATCATTTCTGGGAGTCGGTCATGCATCGTCGGCTCCCCGCCGAAGTATTGCACCGAGAAAACATCTTCGCCCCCTACCTCAAGAACCTTGTCAACGAAGGCAGTAACGTTTTCATAGCTGAGCGTTCGAAACTGGGCTGCCGTGAACGACGGTGAATTTACGTAACAATATTGGCACTTCAAAAAGCATCGATTGGTCACGCTAACAATTGGGTTTCTGAATAATGTCCTCTTGTTTGGCTGCTCGTTTTGGTTCGAGAAGTTTAGAAAGTAGGCGAGCATTGCCTCAATACTTTCGGTTCCAATTGTTGCTCTGCCTGTCAACTCATGCAAGACAGGCGTCGAAAGATCATCCAATGAGTACAATGTTAAATGCACGCCGAAACGACCAATAATGTGGAGCAGCTGGGCTTCCGAGCAGTGCATCCATGTAGAAGTCTCCGGGATAACGCAAAGCAGTTCACCGGAGCGCAATTTTGAGCAATATAGGTTCACGGTGCGTGTGGCTCACTCGCCCCCTTCACCCCACATGGCCTTGATCTTTCTTGCGTCGGCGACAGTCACTAAATCAATGCCGAACGTCTTCGGATTTGTCTCGAAGCCGGCGATGTCGGGCGTCCCGACCACGCTCTTCCTTAACGTTTTCACTTGATCCGCGGTAAAACGGACAAGCCCGGGCTTTCGCGGTCGGACCAGTTCAGCCGATCCAGTTTTTGCATTGATTGAAATCTGAGCCGCCTCGATGCCAAGTTTTTGCAATGCTGCTTGTTGTTCTTCGCTCAGTTCAATCAGGACTTGCGCGCTAGCAGCCATTTGTTGTCTCCTTGACATTGATTGCCAGATTGCTTACGGACTTGTTTTTTTGCGAAGTCTCACTCGACTTGGAACAGCGTCTATTGATTCCGAATCTTGAGCGTAGTCTGGCAAACGGAGCGGGTCAAGGACTGCCGATCGCTGGCGGGCAAAATGGCATTGCCCCGCCCTACGGCGCAGATCCTGAATGTCTGCGTGCCGTGCTAGCTGCCGTTGCTTTGGCGGAGCTTCGACTGGCAGAAGTGGGTCGAACTGAGCCGGACGCATGCCGAGCAACTGAGGCTCGCAGCCATCCAGCATCGGACCGGGTTCGGCCGAGGCCGTGTGAAAACGCGCGCTGAATGTGGCCTGAAAAATCGACCCTTCAGATCGCGCTGTATTGGCTTGGTTGCCACTTGGGAAGGGCAAAGCGACACCCAAAAACCGAGTACTTTCGCGTTTTCACACGGCCTCGGCCAGTTGAGGGCATTCAATACTTGAGATCAGATCGCCGACAATCGGCGCACTAGTTCATATTGTGTTCTCGGGCAGCTTCATTCGGCTCCCGGGGGCGTCAGCACCTTTGACGTAAACTCATCGCTTGCCTTCGAAAGTCTGTCCACGCTCGAAATCATGGCGTGTAGGGTATCTTTGTGTTCGAAAATATCGCCAGCCAGCATTCCCGGCGATCCCAGTCCCTGCGACCCGGGAGACAACATGACTGATGCGCTTTGCATGATTTGGGCGAAACCCTTCATGACGTTAGTCATCTCATCCATTTCTTTGTCGCGGGTTTGCTGCCATTCGAGTCTTAAGTTTTCGCGGCGAATCTGCTCGCGCGTATTAGTCACAAGCTCATCAAGTATTTCGTCTGTACTGCGCGCAGCCGGCACTTTTTGGTCGGCAACTGGTGTCGATGCAAGACGAGCTTCGAGCCTTGGCCACCAAACATCAAAGCTTTCGTCTAAATCAGCTTGTGCGAGCTCGCCCACTTGCAATGCGCGATTTATCGTTGTCACGATTCGTCGCATACCATCCCGAGTCAACGGGTTTGCTTGAAACTGTGCCAGTGGGCCACTTAACTGACTCGGTGCCATCTCATAGAGGAGAGGACAGACGGACGCCTCGTTGAGCGCTTTTGACAATGCTCCTGCCTCAAACAACAGCCATGCGTTGCTTTGATTCTCAGGGGTAACGCATAACAACCCGAAATTTGTAGTTGCCAGTTCGGAAGAAACCTCGTTTAGCCAACGGCTTCCTGCGAATATGTCGGCGTCCGACATCCATGGCTTCACTGTTTGCATCACTTTAGGAAGCCACTCCCTGAGCGCCTCGGCGATATATCGGCTACGATCACCCGACCAACTGATGAAGATCTTCATTTCACGCCCCAAGTTGCTCAGCGAATGTGTTTGAGATAAGTCTGCCGAATTCTAAAGCAATTGGAGTCCAGCCTGAATCCGACAACTTTGCTGGCACCACTGGCTGTCTGCTTACGGGGAAGTCGACCGGCTGGAGCGGTTCGGTATGCGCCAGATGTCCCGCACATGCCCAGGGAGTTCGATTGACGCAACGCTGCACGCATTGCGAACGTCAACCGCTGAATCCGAACTTCGTCGCACTCGGGGTTACTCATCGAAAAGTCCACATGCAGCGGAATCCGCATCCGGACAGCAATATGGAGGCGCCGACTTTGTGTGGCAGGTGTCGGGGGAACCCCGCGCCAGCAGCCCATCCTGAGATTTCGCCGCGCCGGAGGCGGGTGCTTCACTCAGGCCCGCCAGCGGTGATACTACCGAATGCTGGCGACCCTTGTCGATTCGCTCAGGCAACAAGAGCACGGGGTAGGCCTCTTGGCCATCGAGCCGCGCTCGCCCTCGCTCGCCCGTCGTCGGTCCCACCAGACATGCAGAGTGTAATTAGAGTGGGCGTTACTGGAGCCCGAACATTTGCACCCGCCACTATCGCGGTACCAGCGTCAGGTCCGCCTCGTTGAATTCGCGCGCCTCGTAGACGACGTTTGCAACCACGCGTTGCTTGTGGTCATAGAAGCCGACGTAGGCCAGATACCCGTCTTGCGTGCGCACGAGGTCACCGCGCTTTAATGCGCGAGGCGGCGGCTCAATACCTTCTATTTCCTCTGCGGGCTCGCCGCCCGGCTCGAACTGCTTGCCAAACAGGGCAAAGCCCGTTGCGAAGCGCTTAGCGCGCACGCTGTTCAGCAGGTTTTCGAGCCGTTCGAGCAGCGCTTCGCGGTCCCCATCACCTGCCTCGACGGACTTCATCGCAGCCTCTAGCTCGTCCTCGATGTTCCGAAAGTGCTGATACACGCGTCCCCCGTTGACGCCCCCGATCTACTTTCCGGGGCGGATGCGGGATTATGCTCGAATCGAAAGGGGGCACTGGCCAACTGCGATTGACGGAATCCGGTTACATGCTGGTTACACGGATTCCAAAAAGCAAAAAGCCCAGTCGCGATGACCGGGCTAAGTGCTTGATTCT
The DNA here is from genome assembly GCF_046026435.1 of Paraburkholderia sp. RL17-381-BIF-C. NCBI lineage: Bacteria > Pseudomonadati > Pseudomonadota > Betaproteobacteria > Burkholderiales > Burkholderiaceae > Paraburkholderia > Paraburkholderia sp. RL17-381-BIF-C. The sequence goes on from NZ_JARESX010000004.1 coordinate 77,297, forward strand.
TTTGGGGTGGCTGATGGGGCTCGAACCCACGACAACAGGAATCACAATCCTGGACTCTACCAACTGAGCTACAGCCACCACTGACATCTGCTTGACTTGCCGTAAAACCTGGCTCGTCGATGAAGAAACGAGATTATACGAACAAGAATCTCGTTTGCCTAGTCCTTTATTCAAAAATTTCGGCAGGCTCGCGCAGATGCTGCCTTGCCTCATCGAAGATGCTCAAATCGCGCGCGGCGAGACGTTTGCTATCGGACAGCACACGGCGCCACCCACGCGCGCCCGCCTCACCGCGATAGAGGCCGAGCGCATGGCGCGTAATCGCGCCGAGATACGTGCCGCGCGCCATTTCGGCCGCGCAATACTCGATCAGTTTCGCTTCGACCTGCTGGCGAGTGAGCGGCGTTTCTGTCGAACCATAGAAGCGCGCATCGACATCGGCCAGCACATACGGGTTGTGATACGCCTCGCGCCCGAGCATGACACCGTCGACGTGTTGAAGATGCGTCTCCACTTCATCAAGCGTCTTGATGCCGCCGTTGATGATGATCTCCAACTGCGGAAAGTCGCGCTTCAACTGATACGCGTATTCGTATTTCAGCGGCGGAATCTCGCGATTTTCCTTTGGGCTCAAACCCTTCAGAATCGCGTTGCGCGCGTGCACGATGAACACATGGCAGCCGGCGTTCGCAATCGTGCCGACAAAGTCGCGCACGAAACCATAGTCCTCGACGGCATCCACGCCGATGCGGTGCTTGACCGTCACCGGCACGGACACCACATCGCGCATGGCCTTGACGCAGTCGGCGACGAGTTGCGGCTCGTTCATCAGGCACGCGCCGAATGCGCCACGTTGCACGCGCTCGGATGGGCAGCCGCAGTTCAGATTGATTTCGTCATAGCCCCATTGTTCGCCGAGTTTCGCCGCGCGCGCGAGATCGTCGGGTTCGCTGCCGCCGAGTTGCAGAGCAACCGGCGCTTCTGCCGGCGTGAACGCGAGATGGCGCGGCACGTCGCCATGCAGCAGCGCGCCGGTCGTCACCATTTCCGTGTAAAGCCAGGTATGGCGAGAGATCACGCGATGCAGGGAGCGACAGTGACGATCAGTCCAGTCCATCATGGGAGCAACCGAGACGCGGCGCGGACTGGGAGTTTGAGGTGAAGACATGGGGCGGCCAGACGGCTTGATTCAAAACACCGATTTTACCGCAACGCGTGAAATCGCCGTCCGGGCGAGACACTCGCGAGCCGTGCTGTCCAGAAGCCATGCCATTGACTGGCCCGCGAGTCAGGTGCGGGCCGCGTCAATGCCCGTGTCCTCCTCCGTGACCGCCGCTGCTGCCCCAAGAGCTTCCGCCGCCGCTGCCGCTACCTGCGCCGTGGTAGCCGCCGTAACCTCCGCCATGCCAGCCGCCGCCGTGGCCTCCGTCCCCGCCGTGCCACCCATGGCCGCCATGCCATCCGCCGCCATGGTAATAACAGCAGGACCCACCCCAGCCGCCGTAGATGCCGACGCTGCCGTAAACCGGCGCATACGGTGGTCCGTAAGCGTAGCCGTAGCCGGGGTAATAAGGTTGCGCGTAGCCGTAGTCGGATGCCGGTGCGACGACGCATCCGGTCAGGCTGGCCATCACCGCCAACAGTGCCATTGATGCAATGAGCCTGCTCACGATTTTCTCCTTCGGGTAAGAGTGAGAAACCGCGCACGCTCAGGAGTTCAGCAGCATTTGTGTCCGCACATTACGGTTTGCGCGCGACATAGCGCGTCCAGAGATCACGCGTTGCGATTGGCGACCACTGCTTAAGGCGCGGCGACAAGTTTCGAAAACTTACCCATTCACCCCGCTGTAACAGTTAGTTAAATTTTCGCAACGCAACTGTAGGGCGCGCCTGTTACGTTCCCTCCAGACAATTACCTCGAATCCAGCCGATGCCAATTTGCCGGACGGATGAAAAGACCGCACCCGCTTACCGTCAGGATCGCTCGAAGCGAAGCCTGCGAAGATCCACCCTTTAATGACGCACGATCCCCAGCCGGCCACTGCATCAGAATGGCGCGCCGCAGGCGACGCCTTTGCTGCGCGCGGCGAACTCGACGCCGCGCTGCAACGTTTCGAAAACGCGCGCGCGCTCGCGCCTCGCGACGTGCTCGCGCACCAGCGCATCGCGGCGACGCTCGCCGCGCTGAGCCGCTTTCCCGAAGCCGTGCTCGCCTATCGAGCGGCAATTGCGCTCGATCCGCGCGACACGGATTCGCATCACGGCCTCGGCTGGACGCTCGAGCAGATGCATCGGCTCGAGCAGGCGGTGGATGCTTACCGCGAGGCGGCCCGCCTGAATCCGCTAGCCGACGGTTCGCACAACAATATGGGCAATTGCCTGCAGGCGCTCGGCCGCTTCGACGAAGCTCACGCCGCCTATCGCCGGGCGATCGAGGCCGCGCCGCAGGTGCCGCTGTATTACCGCAATTTCGTGCAGACCAAGCGCCTCACCAGCGAAGATCCGGTATTCATCGCGATGGAGCGTCTTGCCGGTAACGCCGCTTCGTTGACGCCGGCCGATCAGGCGGAGATTCACCTCGCGTACGGCCAGGCGCTCTCCGATTTGGGCCGCAACGACGCGTCGTTCGATCATTTCCTGAAGGGCAACGCATTGCACCGCGCCGGCGTGCGCTACAACGAGGCGGAGACGCTCGGCCTGTTCGCGCATCTGCCTGAGCTGACGACTTCGGCGGTGCTGGACGCGAAGCGCGGCCTGGGTGATCCGTCAGAAGCGCCGATCTTTATCGTCGGCATGCCGCGCTCGGGTTCGACCTTGATCGAACAGATTCTCGCGAGCCATCCTCAGGTATTGGGCGCGGGTGAGCGCACGGAATTCGGCGAAGCGCTGGTGAACTGCATCCGCCGCGATCCGCAAGATCCTTTGCGGATCGATATCGAGGCACTAGGGGAGGTCGGCGCCGCGCCGTTGCGCGCGCTCGGCGCGGACTATTTGCGTCGCATGCGCGGCGCGTTGCCGGAGATTCACGACCCCGCACAGAGCGAAGACGCCACGCCGACCTCGCGCTACACGCACTTCACCGACAAATATCCGTTCAACTTCATCAACCTCGGCCTGATTCATCTGGCGCTGCCGAAGGCCCGCTTCGTTCATAGCAGCCGCGCGCCTTTGCCAACGTGCCTGTCGATCTTCTCACGGATTTTTCATGACGTGCCATTCAGCTATGATCTCGGCGAACTGGGCCGCTACTACCGCGCCTATGACGCCCTGATGGCCCACTGGCAACGCGTGCTCCCGGAAGGGGTGATGATCGAGGTCAAATATGAAGAACTGGTCGACGATTTCGAAGGCAATGTGCGCCGCCTGCTCGCGCATTGCGGGCTCGACTGGGACGAGCGCTGCCTGTCCTTTCATCAGAACAGGCGCCAGGTGAACACGGCCAGTTCCGCGCAGGTGCGCCGTCCGCTTTACAGGACGTCGTTGCAACGGTGGCAGCCGCAGCAGGCCTTGCTTCAACCGCTGTTCGACGGTCTCGGCCCGAAGCTGGCTCCGGCGCACGGACATGAGGCTGACGAGGTTGCGGCACCCGGCTCGGAGCGTCGCGCATGAGCGCATCCCGCGGCGCCGTGATCTGGATGACGGGACTTTCCGGCGCCGGCAAGTCGACGTTGGCCAACGGCTTGCTTGAGCGGCTGAAGCAGGCAGGGCATGCCGCGATCGTGCTCGACGGCGACGTGCTGCGGCGTGGACTGAACGCCGACCTCGGCTTCACGCCCGAGGACCGCACCGAAAACCTGCGGCGGGTCGCGCACGTCGCGGCGCTCTTCATGCAGCAGGGCTTTGTCGTGATTGCCGCCGTGATCTCGCCGGAGCATCGGCATCGGCGCTCGGCGCGCGAAATTGTCGGCGAAGGGTTTGTCGAGGTCTTCGTGAAGGCCCCGCTGAAGGTCTGCGAAGCGCGCGATGCCAAGGGGCTTTATGCACGCGCGCGACGCGGCGAAATTGCGCATTTCACCGGAATTTCCGATCCGTTCGAAGCGCCGCTCGCATCCGACGTGGTGATCGAAACCGACCGGATGCCGGTCGACGAATGCGTAGACCACGTGTTCGCGTATCTGGCCGCGACGGGGCGTCTGGGCGGCTAGCGCATTTTGTGCTGACGCCCCAGCGTATTACCGCAACAAACTACCCGAATGATGCAGGGCCGGGTACACGCCGATGATGAACGCCGCGTAGATCGCGGCCATCGTCACGCCGGCCGCGGTGCCCCAGATGTCGCGCGATGCGGCGCCCTGGCGGAAATGAACGGGTAGTCCGACGATGAGGTAGCCGATCAGAAAGAATGCGATGACGGCACGCACGGGCGAAAGGTCGTGGCCGATAAATTCAAGCAGCGCGGACAAGCTGAAATCAGACATGGACGGGCAGGCAGGATGAGATGCGAATGATGGGGCGAACCACGGCGCGAACCACGGCGCGAACCACGGCAAAACGCGCGAAGACCTACGTGGATTAAAGTCCATCCAGTGCGCAAGGTACAAGCAAAACTCTGTATAAATTTGTACAGGCTTGCATTACTTGCACGATGCCTGCGCGGCAACTTTCAACCGCGCTTCACGACACTTCACGCGGCTTTCACCGCGAAGCGATCAGCGTTTGCGCAGAGGATCGAGCAGCGACTTCAGGCCGTTGTGATCGATCTCCTGCATCAAGGCCAGCAGCCGGCCGATTTCTCCCGGCGGAAAGCCCTGACTGGCAAACCAGTTTAGATAATGACCGGGCAAGTCCGCAATCAGGCGGCCCTTATATTTTCCGTAAGGCATGACACGCGTGACCAGCAGTTCGAGGTGTTCGGGATTCATTGCACAGGGTCGGGGCGCGGAGAAACGTTGCGTGTGGAAAAACGGGCAGCGCCCGTTGCAGCATGCATTTTAGCGTGCCCTGCAGGTATCGCGCCGGCGTGGTAACGTCAGCGCTTTTCGTTCAACCAAATAACAGGACAAGTTCAATGGAATACCGCAGACTCGGCGACTCCGATGTGCAGGTCAGCCTGATCGGTCTCGGCACCATGACATGGGGCGAGCAGAACACGGAGCAGGAAGCGCATACGCAGATCGATTACGCACTCGATCACGGCGTCAACCTGATCGACACCGCTGAAATGTACCCGGTGCCGCCGCGTGCCGAGACGCAAGGTTCGACCGAGCGCTTCATCGGCACATGGCTCGCGCAGCATCGCGGCGCACGCGAGAAAATCGTGCTCGCCACCAAGATCGCGGGCCCCGCGCGCCAACCGCATAACCCGCGCCATATTCGTGGCGAAGGCAACCAGTTCGACCGCAAGAATCTGACCGAAGCGCTTAACGACAGCCTGAAGCGTCTTCAAACGGAGTACGTCGATCTGTATCAGCTGCACTGGCCGGATCGCAACACGATGACGTTCGGCCGCCCCGCGTATCCGTGGGTCGACGACGCTTATACGGTACCGATCGAAGAAACCCTGTCCGTGCTCGCCGAATTCGTCAAGGCGGGCAAGGTGCGCCACATCGGCGTGTCGAACGAAACGCCGTGGGGTGTCGCGCAGTTTCTGCGCGCGGCCGAAAAGCTCGGCTTGCCGCGCATCGTCAGCATTCAGAATCCGTATAGCCTGCTCAATCGCACGTACGAAGCCGGTTTGTCGGAATACGCGCATCGCGACAACATCGGCTTGCTGGCTTATTCGCCGCTGGCCTTCGGCTGGTTGTCGGGCAAGTACGAAGGCGGCGCGCGTCCGGCCGGCGCCCGCATCTCGCTGTTCGAGCGCTTCCAGCGCTACAGCAAGCCGCAAGCGGTGCAGGCCACCACGCGTTACGTGGAACTCGCGAAGCGCCACGGGTTGTCGCCCGCGCAACTCGCGCTCGCGTTCGTCAACAGCCGGCCGTTCGTGACCAGCAATCTGATTGGCGCGACCTCGCTCGATCAGCTGAAGGAAAACATCGCCAGCGTCGACGTGAAACTCTCGCCGGAAGTGCTCGCGGAAATCGATGCGCTGCATGAGTTGCAGCCGAATCCCGCGCCTTGATGCGCGATTACCGGCGCTGCGATTCGAGCCGGGTTTGATGGAACACGCAGTTCCGCTCGAATCGCTGCGTTATCTGGCTGCCCCGGCTAGTTGGCCGGGGCGCTTGCCAATTGATCCGCTTCTGCAATTGCGTCGCACCTCGACGCACGCTCAGCGAATCTTCAACTTTGCGCGTACGGCATAAAGCGCGAGCAAACTCGCCACTGCGCAGAACATCAGATAGAAACCGGGCGCCAGTTTGTTGCCGCTTGCGTCGATCAGCCAGGTAATCACGAACGGCGCGAAGCCGCCGAACACCGTCACGCCGATGTTGTAGCTCACCGCCAGGCCAGTCGCGCGCGTCTGCGTCGGGAAGATCTCCGACATCAACGCGGGCAGCGCGCCGAAATACGTCGCCTTCAATACGCCGATCCAGATCAGCGCGAGCAGCATCGTCACGAATGACGGATGCGCGTTCATATAGACGAAGGCCGGATAGATCGTCATCAGCATCAGCACGGCGGCCGCCGCCATGATGCGGATGCGCCCGAGGCTGTCGGACAGGTGACCCGCGAAAGGCGTCAGCACGGTGAGCACGACGCCGGTGGCAAGCGTCGCCGCGAAGCCGGTCGAGGCGGGCAGGTGCAATTGCTTGATCGCGTAGGTCGGCATGTAGAGGATCATGTAATTGGCCGCCGTCGAAATGACCAGCGAGCCGACCGCGAGCAGCATGCGGACCTTCTGCGTGCCGAACAGGTCGCGCAGAGGCGTGCGGGCTTTCGGCTCGGCATTGAACTCGGCGCCTTCGTCCACGTAACGGCGAATATAGAAACCGACCGGGCCAATCGCGAGGCCGAACAGGAACGGCACGCGCCATCCCCAAGATTCGAGTTGCGCTGCGGTGAGCTGGCTTGTCAGCAGCGCGCCGAAGCCGGAGGCGAGCAGCGTCGCCATGCCCTGGCTCGCGAACTGCCAACTGCCCATGAAGCCGCGTCGCTCGGGAGCATGTTCGACCAGGAATGCCGTGGATGCGCCAAACTCACCGCCTGCCGAAAAACCTTGAACGAGGCGCGAGAGCATGATGCCGGCAGGCGCCCATAGCCCGATCGCCGCGTACGGCGGCATCACGGCGATCGTCAGGGTGCCGATCATCATCAGCGCGATAGAAAGCAGCAGCGACGCCTTGCGTCCGGCGCGGTCGGCGAGCGAGCCGAGCACGAGTCCGCCGAGCGGCCGGATCAGGTACGAGATGCCGAAGGTGCCGAGTGTGAGCATCAGCGAGATCGCTTCGGTGCGTGCCGGGAAGAACAGCTTCGCGATGGTCACCGCGAAGAAACCGTAGACGACGAGGTCGAACCATTCGAGCGCGTTGCCGATCGACGCCGCGAGAATGATGCGATGGACCTTCGCGGCGGAAGGCCGCGCGGCGCTGGCTTGCAAAGTGGACGTGCTCATCGTGGACGTGCCTCGTGAGATAAACGGATAACGGCGTGCCGGGCCCGAGCGCGTGGATGTCGCTCGGGCTTTGCTCAGGTGCTGCTCGGGTGCTGCTCGGGTGCTGCTCAGATGCTCAGATGCTCAGATGCTCAGGCGTCGCTCAGATCGCGCCGCGGGTTGTCGCGCGCGGGGAGTTCTCGCCGAGATCCCAGAAGAGGCCCGCCATGATCTGCAGACCTTCGCGCACGACTGGTCCGAGCAGGTGCTCATTCGGCGCGTGCTGCGAACAGGCCGGGTACGAGTGGGGCACCCACAGGGTCGGCAGGCCGAGCGTATCGGCGAAGACTTCGTTGGGCAGCGTGCCGCCCAGATTCGGCAGCACGGCGGTCTTCTTGCCGGTGGTCTGTTCGAGCGACTCAATCGCCCACGTGACCCATGGATCGTCCGGGTTCAGACGGGTGGCCGGCGCGCCGCGCTCGACTTCGATCTGGACCTCGGAGAAACCGTGCGCATCCAGATGCGTGCGCAGATACCGTTCGAGATTGTCCCAATCGGTGCCGACCACGAAGCGCAGCTGGCAATGCGCGAACGCCGCCGAAGGAATCGCATTGACCGGGTTCTCCGGGTTGCCGGCCTTGAACGCAAGTATTTCGAAGCTGTTCCAGCCGAACACGCGCTCAGGCGCACTCAGGCCGGGCTCGCCCCAGTTGTCGTCGACCGCCGGATCGCCCGGGCCGCCGCCCACCGTGATATCGGCGAGCGCACGGCGCACCGCCTCGGGAATCGGCGGCGGACGCAAACCCTCGACGGCGATCACGCCGCGCGCATCGACGAGGCTCGACAACGCATTCGCCAGCACGGTGGCCGGATTGCGCAGCAGACCGCCCCAATTGCCGGAATGATGCGCACCGTCGCGCAGATTCAACGACAGCTTGAAATTCACCGAGCCGCGCGAGCCGAGGAACACGGTAGGGCGGCGCGCGGCGAGACGCGGGCCGTCGGAGGCGATCAGCACGTCGGCGGCGAGTTCTTCACGGTGCGCGCGGCAGATTTCGTCGAGTCCGGGCGAGCCGGTTTCCTCGCCCATCTCGATCAGCAGCTTTGCGTTGAAGCCGAGCTTGCCGCCGCGCGCGGCCAGCACGCTCGCCAGCGCGGCAAGGTTGATGGTGTGCTGACCTTTGTTGTCGGCGGTGCCGCGGCCGAACCAGCGCTCGCCTTCGACGGTCACGGCCCACGGTGTCAGCGGCGCGCGCCACTGGCTGTCGTAGCCGCGCACCACGTCGCCATGTCCATAGATCAGCACGGTCGGCAGGTCGTCGGCCTCGTGGCGGCTTGCGATCAGGAACGGCCCGAAGCCATCCACCGGGTTCGCGACGATGCGTGTGCTGAAACCGAGGGCCGCCGCTTCGGGCGTAATCTCGTCGGTCAGATACGACAGCAGCGCGGCGGCGCGATCACTCTCCTGACTTTCCGTGCGAAAACCAACGCGACGGTTCAGCGTGTCGAGAAAGGCGCCGGATTCGAAATGGTGTGTGGCGTGCTCGATGGCCTCGGTGCGGCTCATAGGTGTCTCCAATGCGGGCGAATGTGGGGCGGGCGGCGCGTGGTCTCGGGTTCGATCGCGGGGCGATTGCGGGTCGGTTGCGGGTCGATTGAGACAGGCCTCGGTCTGCAGCGTCGAATCGATTCTAGGAGGCCGTTTTTTTTGTCACAATGATCGTCTTTCGAAGCTTGCGTTGCCGAAAAGGCAAAACTCAGCGCAAGCAGTAAAACTGCCGGCGGCCATCGGCCTGGCAGCGCCTACCGTTGAATGAGGCATCACTCATGGCACTTTCGCTGCATGGCATCGCGCTGCGCTATTTCGTCGAAGTCGCGCGCACCGGCTCGATCAGCGACGCGTCCGCACGTCTGCATGTCGCCGTGTCGGCAATCAGCCGCCAGGTGGCGCGGCTCGAAGGCGACCTCGGCGTCGCGCTATTCGAGCGGCGGCCGCGCGGCATGGCGCTTTCCGAAGCCGGCGAGCGCCTGCTTGCGTACGCGCAGCGCAGTCTGCTCGAGGCGGAGCATGTGATGAAGGAGATCGGCGGGCTCGAAACCTTGCACGGCAGCATGATCAAGCTGGCCAGTTCGGAAGGATTCGCCGCCGATTTCCTGCCTACCGCGATGGCGGGCTTTCGCGTTCAGTATCCGGGCATCGACTTCACGCTGTCGGTCATGTCACCGGACGCGGCGACCCGCCGGGTGCGCGACGGCGACGCCGATCTTGCGTTGACCTTCAGCCTCGCGCCGGAAAAAGGCGTCAAGGTCGAGCACACGGAGCGCGCGCCGGTGCTGGCGCTGCTGCGCGCCGATCATCCGTTGGCCGCGCGCGCGAAAGTGTCGCTCGCCGACTTGCAGCGCTATCCGCTGGTGCTGCCCGAGCCCGGCACGACGATTCGTCAATTGATCGACATTACCTGTGCGCTCGAAGGCATCCTGCTCGAGCCCGATCTCACCTGCAACAATAGCGGCGCCATGTACCGTTACGCGCAGAAGTCCGGCGCGATCATGTTCACGGGTCTGCTGTCCGTGCGCGACCGTTACGCGAATGACGGCTTCGTCGTGATGCCGCTCACGCATCCGCAAATGCGCCAGCGCAGCATTCAGGTTCAGACCATGGCGGGGCGTGAGTTACCGCCGTCGGTGCGAGCCTTCAGGGACTATCTGATCACGGAAATCGCGGGTGCGAAGCCGGCGCAGGGGACTGCCATGAAGGCCGTTCGAAAGCGAACCACGCCCCCGCGCTGAACGCGCAAAGGCCCGGATAGCCCGCCCGGCTTCCAGGCGGCAAGGCTACGTTTGCGGCCGGCCGCGAACGTTAGGGCGAAGGTATGGCGTGCGTGCGATAGCGATCCATTCAGCGCCGATTGAAAGGCAAATGTCCCTGCCGGATCACGAATCACGACCTAAACTGTGGTGGACGGGGCCGGCTGAAAGCGCCGGACTGCGCGGCAGGGATTGCTGCAGCGCACACCAGTGGTAGGATTCAGCCCGAAAAATGGAGAGCGGCGCGCGCTCGATGCAGCGCGCCGTCCACAACAGAGCGATAGGAACTCAGGACATCGAATGGCGCAACAAAAAACAAACCCAAAACTTGAGCAGGCGCTGACGCGCGGGGATCTTGCAATCCGTCAGGCGAATTCGGCGCGAGCGACGGCATTGCTGCGCGCGTTGGGCAAGATGATCGTGGAGGCCTCGGCGACGATCGGCGTGGAAGCCTTTACGCTGATTCCCGACGGCGACAAGATCTATGATCCGGCAGACGGGCTGTGGCCGCAGGAATTGCAGATCTCGCTCGACGGTCCGGTGGAAGAAGCCGATCCGGACGAGGTTCGCACGGTTCGACTGATCGCCGATGAGCCGGGCACGATGTTCCGCGTCGAATGGCAGCGTGCCGACGGCAAGATCGGCCGTCAGGACGGCGGGCCGTTCGCCACGGTGGCGTTCATTTCCGACGTGGACATTCCATGGACCGACGACGAGGACTGAGCCGGTCCGGGTCGCGGCAGGCGCTGATACGTTGGGATCGACACTGAGCGACCCGGCCTCAGCGCCTATGGTTATCGAAAGCCGAAGCCTACTTCATCATCCTGCGGCGAAACAGAATCGCCGCCACGACAAACCCGCCTACCGCATACGCCGCCAGCACGGCCACATGCAACAGCGCGTGCTCGACCGGGCGCCCGAGCATGGCCGGCCGCATCAGGTCGACGGCATGCGCCAGCGGCAACACTTCGGTGACGCCGCGCGCAACGGCGGGCAATTGCGATGCCGGAAAGAACACGCCGGACAGCAACAGCATCGGCGTCAACACCAGCGTCTGGTAAAACATGAAGAAGTCGTACGAAGGCGCGAGCGCTGTGACGACCATGGCGATGCTCGCGAATGCGAGGCCCGTCAGCACGACGACCGGCAAGGCCAGCAGCATCGACGGAAAATTTGCGTAGCCCAACGCGCCGGCCACCAGCATGATCGCCGCGCCGGACAGCATCGACTTGCTGCCGGCCCAGATCACTTCACCGAGCACGATGTCGCCGAGCGTTAGAGGCGTGTGCATGATCGCCTCCCAGGTGCGCTGCACATGCATGCGCGAGAAGCCCGAATACATCGACTCGAAACTCGCCGACATCATCACGCTCGACGCCACCGTGCCCGCCGCGAGAAAGGCGATATACGACACGCCGTCGACATGGCCGACCATCAGCCCCAGACCGAAGCCGAGGCCGAACAGGTAGATCATCGGATCGGCAAGATTGCCGAACATCGAGGCGAGCGCGAGCTTTCTCCACACCAGATAATTGCGGCGCCACACGGCGATCCAGTTGGTTGCGTTCGCGGGAAAAGCGGCGAAGGTTTCCTGTTTCGACGGGGTCTCGCCCGGGGAGTCGTAGGTGCGTGCGTCCATTGCGTGTCTCGTGCGGTGTCCCCGAGGGGACGTGCTTCGTCGTTATGGCTGTAGCGCGTTGCGTGCGATGCCGCTATTCATGCTTCTTCACGTGCTTCTTCAGTCCTGCATCTCGCGGCCGGTGAGCCGCAGGAACACGTCTTCCAGATTCGCCGGCCGGTGCAGATAGCGCAGATCCGCGCGCTGCTTGAGTCGCGCATGCACCGGTTGCGCGTCGTTGACGTAGCAGAACAGCGTTTCACCGCTGATCTCGGTGCGCTCGACGATCGGCGCCAGTTCATCGCGCAACGCGACCGGATCCGGTCCGAAGATCTCGATCACATCGCAACCGATCTCGGAGGCGATCAATTCGCTCGGCGCGCCTTCGGCGATCTTGCGTCCTTCCTCGATCACGCACAGCCGGTCGCAGAGACGTTCGGCTTCTTCCATGAAGTGCGTGGTCAGCAAAATGGTCTTGCCGCGCGCGAGCAACGAGCGCAGCCGCTCCCAGATCAGATGCCGCGCCTGAGGATCGAGGCCGGTGGTCGGTTCGTCCATGATAAGCACGTCGGGATCGTTGACGAGCGCGCGCGCCAGCGTGAGGCGCCGCTTCATGCCGCCGGACAGTTCGCTCACGCGCGCATCCGCCTTGCTCTCCAGGCGCGCGAATTCGAGCAGCGAGGGCACCATCGCACGGCATTGCGCGGCGCTCAAACCGAAGTAGCGGCCGAACACCAGCAGGTTCTCGCGCACCGTGAAGTCAGGATCGAGATTGTCGAACTGCGGCACCACGCCGACGCGCGCCCGCGCCACGCGCGCGCGGCTGGGAATCGGCTCGCCGCACAGGCGGATCGTGCCCGCATCCGGCGAGGCGATGCCGAGCAGCATGCGCAACGTGGTGGTTTTGCCCGCGCCGTTCGGGCCGAGCAGGCCGAAACATTCCCCGGCGTCGACATGGAACGACAGTCCGTCGACGACCGTCTTTTCGCCGTAGCTTTTTTTGACCTCGTGAAATTCGATGGCGGCTTCAGGCATGGATCGAACGAGTCTCCGGAACAGACATGGATGATTTTAATGGCCGGGAAGGCCGCCTATTCTAGGGCATCGGCGGCTCGGCGTTGGTGCGCGCCCGACGCTCCCGCACGGGTTTCCCGCACTGCGGCAACGAGCCGCAAGCAAGCCTGTTGGCGCGCGCACCTCTTTACAGCGTGGCTTGTGTGCCGTTACCGCACAGTTAGCGTTTTCCATCCCTTGCAACCTGAATTGCGGCGCACCATGATTCATTCAGATCGCGCGTCCCGCGCGAAGGGAGAAAAATCATGGCGAGCTACCAGAAAATCCTGCTGTGCTACGACGGCTCGCGCGAAGGCCGCAAAGCATTGCGTTGCGGCGCCGATCTGGCGTTGGATCTGAAAGCGGAAACGCACTTGTTGTCGGTCGTCGATATGCGTTCGAGCATTGCGCAAAGCGCGGGCCTGCTGACCGACGTGGCTTGCGGCAGCTTCGAAAAGACCGCCCGCGACATCCTTCAGGAAGGCGTGGACTGGCTCACCGAGCGAGGCGTGAGCGCACAAGGGCATTTCGCGTTCGGCCATCCGATCGACGAGATCGCCAACCTTGCCAATGAATTGCACGTCGACCTGGTTGTGGTCGGCCACCGCTGCCGCACCGGTTTGTCACGTTGGTGGATGGGCGCGGGCAATACGCCGCTGCTCGACCGCGTCTCGTGCAGCATTCTGGTGGCGTGTTCTTCGGCCCAGGAGCAGCAGCAGGCGGCGGCCTGATAGCGGCTGCGTATCGCGCCTGGGTACAGTGCTACCGCGAGCATGCTCAACGGGCCGGCCGCCTCGGCCCGACGACCCCAGGCGGTCACTCATTCAGGTTGACCGCGGCCAGCTTCCATGTGAAGACACCCTCGCGCTGAAAGATCGCCGAGTAACGCGCGTCTCCGGCGCCGTGCTGGTATGTGACGACGAACTCGTTGAGGCCGCGATAGCCCGCGGTGGTTTGCGGCGGTTGCGCAGGCGCGGCGTTGGTGTTGCCGTTGCCTGCGTTGCCTGCGTTGCCGACGGCAGGCGCCGTAGGTGTCGCCGGTGCGGGTGAGGCCGCGGCGCCATCCGCCGGCGTGTTCGCGGCCGGCGGTGCGGGCGGCCGTTCGCCCGGATCGCCGCGGGGCGGCATGCCGTTCAGCAAGGCCGCCACGCCGTCTGGTGTCGCATAGGCATCCACAAGCGGGCCAATCAACGCGACGCCGATCATCGCGCCAATGGCGGCCAGCGGATTGCCGTTGCTGTGCGCGTCGAGCCGCCGCGTGAGCAGCCCGGCGACCTGCTGCTTCAGGCTCTCGCGCAACGCGGGAAAGTCGACGTATTGATTGACCGTTTGCGTGTCGCGTGCATCGGCGGCGCGTTTGAGATTGTTCAGCGCGAGATACGGTGATGCGTACGTAAACCCAAGCGCCGCGATCACCACAATCACGATCAGCGTGACGATCAGCGGCCGGGTGGCGCCGCCTTTAATGCGTTTCGAAACTGCCATCGAACGGGACTCTCCATCAGGTGTGATCTAACGTGGACCGCGGCCACACGAAAACGATCCCATGCGATGCGATATCGCCGCCGGCCATACCTTCCATCAAGACTCGAATACCGCCCCGTGGACGTTTGCCTCGTCGGCAATGCAGCGGTCGATCATGCGGCACACAGCGTCCACCGTGCCGACCATGATGAGGCGCGACGGGCCGTGATAGACCCGCACTGGTGCGCGACGGGCCGGTTCGGCCGTATTCAGACCCGAGTTCAGCGACACGCGGGCAAACGCCGGCAACGACGATGGCAGGCTCGACACGCTGTCCGGCGCATCGAACAGCGACGGCGTGCTGGCCGTGGACGCCTCGATCAATGAGCAGGGCACCAGCTTGCGAAGATGGCGCAGACGACCGAACTGGCGAAAAGGCAGCAGGCGGGCAAGACGTTCCATGAGACTCTCCAGGCGATGCAGCGTTAATGCAGCGCTAATGCGGCGTTGGCGCGGCTTTCTACTCTGTCGAACGGGCAAGAAGGGGCTTGGATCGAAGTGCTGGGAAACAAGCCGCCTGGAACCTGACCGTTCAGAACTCGCCGGGGCGAATCAGCCCTACGGCGATACCTTCCAGCGCGAATTCCGCACTGCCGGTTTCAACGAAGATGTTTTCGTAATCGGGGTTCTCGGCGATCAACTCGAGCCCGTTCGGCCGGCGCTTCAGGCGCTTGACCGTGACGTCGTCGCCAAGCCGGGCAATGATGATCTGGCCGTCTTTGGCTTCCGTTCTCTTTTGCACCGCGAGCAGGTCGCCGTCGAAGATGCCCGCGTCGCGCATGGACAACCCGCGCACCTTCAGCAGGTAATCGGGCTTGCTCGAAAACAGCGCCGGGTCGCACGCGTAGTGCTGCGAGATATGTTCCTGCGCGAGGATCGGGCTACCCGCGGCCACCCGCCCGATCAGCGGCAGCGACAGTTGCATGATGCTGGCGTGCGGCAACGTGAACTGGTGCGGCGAATCTTCCGGGCCCGCCAGCAGGCGGATGCCGCGCGACGCGCCGGCCGCGAGTTCGATCACGCCCTTGCGGGCGAGCGCCCGCAGATGTTCTTCTGCCGAGTTGGCCGAGCTGAAGCCCAGTTCGGCGGCGATCTCCGCGCGGGTGGGCGGAAAGCCGGTGCGTTCGATAGCCCTGCGGATCAGATCGAAAACCTGCTGCTGTCGTGCGGTGAGTTTGGTCATGGCGCCACTGTATGTATGAACAGGTGACTGTATTTTTATACAGTATTCCGCGCAATTCAAGCTTTACTTTAAGTTCGTGCCGAGGGGTGGCGTTGGAGCGTCGTCAAACGACGCTACAACACCCGTTTTCGTGCCGCAACGCCTTATCCAGCTGTCATTACCACTTTTGCGTATTAAAGAATGAAGAAACATTATTTTTAATGATGAAAGCCCTTCGATAGACTGGCCTCCAGTTGGCGTTCATGTGCACGTGACCGCGACGCAAAAAGACACGACACGCTGTTTCAGCGCACAACGCGGAGAAAGTTGACATGAATCACCAAGGTACGGGGCTGGCAGGCAAAACGAAGAAACTCATCGCGGCGCTCGCATTGGGCGCGGCGAGCGCGCTCGGCGTGATGGCGCAGGCGCACGCTGCCGACACGACACTGCTGAACGTGTCCTACGACCCGACGCGCGAGCTGTATCAGGACGTCAACCAGGCGTTCGGCAAGGAATGGAAGGCGAAGACCGGCGAGACGATCACCTTCAAGCAGTCGCACGGCGGCTCCGGCGCGCAGGCGCGTTCGGTGCTCGACGGTCTGCAGGCCGACGTCGTGACGCTCGCGCTCGCTTACGACATCGACGCGCTGGCCAACAAGGGCTTGCTGGACAAGGGCTGGCAGAAGCGCTTGCCGGATAACGCGTCGCCGTACACGTCGACGATCGTGTTTCTGGTGCGCAAGGGCAACCCGAAGCACATCAAGGATTGGGACGACCTGATCAAGCCGGGTGTGTCGATCGTCACGCCGAATCCGAAGACCTCGGGCGGGGCGCGCTGGAACTACCTGGCGGCGTGGGCGTATGCGGAGCATCAACCAGGCGGCAACGATCAGAAGGCCAGGGAATTCGTCGGCAAGCTCTACAAGAACGCCGGCGTGCTCGATTCGGGCGCGCGCGGCGCGACCACCAGCTTCGTGCAACGCGGTATCGGCGACGTGCTGATCGCATGGGAAAACGAAGCCTTCCTGTCGCTGAAGGAGTTCGGGCCGGAGAAGTTCGAGATCGTGGTGCCGTCGGTCAGCATTCTGGCCGAGCCGCCGGTTGCGGTGGTGGACAAAGTGGTGGACAAGCACGGCACGCGCAAGCTCGCCGAAGCATATCTGAACTTCCTGTATAGCGAGCAAGGCCAGGAAATCGCGGCGAAGAACTTCTACCGTCCGCGATCGAACAAGGTGCCGGCCGAGCTGACCGCCAAGTTTCCGAAGCTGAAGCTGTACACGGTCGACGATTCGTTCGGCGGCTGGACCAACGCGCAGAAGACGCACTTTGCCGACGGCGGTGTATTCGATTCGATCTATCAACCGCAGTAACTATCGAGCCGTTGCCTTCACCGGCATAGGCAGCAAAGCGATGCGGCAACGCGTCACTCCGGAGCGCGCCCCAAGGGGCGCGCTTTTGGCCAGCCAGGGCCCGGCGGCCGGAAACACGAGCATCAACCTGAACGAGTAACGAGCATGACGACGTTGACCTTCCGAAAACCGAGCGCCTTGCCCGGTTTTGGCCTGACACTCGGCATCACGGTGGCTTATCTGAGCCTCGTGGTGCTGATTCCGCTGGCGGCGACCTTTCTGAAGACCGCGACGCTCGACTGGAGCCAGTTCGTGCGCGCGGTGAGTTCGCCGCGCGTGCTCGCGTCGTATCGCCTGACGTTCTTTTCCGCGCTCGGCGGCGCGCTGATCAACGCGGTGTTCGGCTTTCTGGTGGCGTGGGTGCTGGTGCGCTACACGTTTCCGTTCAAGCGCATCGTCGACGCCGTGGTCGATCTGCCGTTCGCGCTGCCCACCTCGGTGGCCGGCATTTCGCTTGCGGCCGTGTATGCGGGCAATGGCTGGATCGGACAGTTCCTCGAACCGCTCGGCCTGAAAATCGCGTTCACGCCGGCCGGCGTGCTGGTCGCGCTGACGTTCATCGGTTTGCCGTTCGTCGTGCGCACGGTGCAGCCGGTGCTCGAAGAATTCGAACGCGAACAGGAAGAAGCGGCCGCGTGCCTGGGCGCTTCGCGCTGGCTGACGTTTCGCCGCGTGGTGTTGCCGGCCGTGTTTCCGGCTCTGTTGACGGGCTTCGCGCTGGCTTTCGCGCGCGCGCTCGGCGAATACGGTTCGGTGATTTTCATCGCCGGCAATGTACCGATGAAGTCGGAAATCACGTCGCTTCTCATCATCACGAAGCTCGAGCAATACGACTACGCGGGCGCCACGGCTATCGCGGTGGTGATGCTGGTCGTGTCGTTCCTGATGCTGCTGCTGATCAATACCCTGCAGTGGTATTTGCAGCGCCGCACGGGCCGCGGTGGCGCGGGCCCGGTGCCGGCCGCCAGTGTGGCGAGCGTTGCGGCAATCGGCGGAGGTGTGCAATGAGCCGCCGAACCGTGAATGACGTATCCGCCGCGAGCGGTGCGAACAACGCCGCTGCGGTTGCCGTGGCGCCGCGCGCGCCGCTCAATGTAGCGCGCCGTCCCGATCCGGTCACCGAACCGCCGCTCGTGCGCTGGATTCTGACCGCCATCGCGCTGCTGTTCCTCGCACTGTTTCTGGTGGTGCCGCTCGTCGCCGTCTTTTATCAGGCGCTGGCCAAAGGTCTTGGTTTCTATCTGGAATCGCTCGCCGACCCGGACGCGCTCTCGGCGATCAAGCTGACCGTGATCACCGCCGCCATCGCCGTGCCGTTGAATCTCGTGTTCGGTCTCGCGGCTTCATGGTGTATCGCCAAGTTCGAATTCCGCGGCAAGGCGCTCCTGACCACGCTGATCGATCTGCCGTTCTCGGTTTCACCGGTGATCTCGGGCTTGATCTACGTGCTGATGTTCGGCGCGCAGGGTTGGTTCGGCCCGTGGCTGCAGGACCACAACATCCAGATCATTTTCGCGGTGCCGGGCATCGTGATGGCGACGATCTTCGTGACGTTCCCGTTCGTCGCGCGTGAGCTGATTCCGTTGATGCAGGCACAAGGCAACGACGAAGAAGAAGCCGCGCACGTGCTCGGCGCGTCGGGCTGGCAGACTTTCCGCCGCGTCACGCTGCCGAACGTCAAATGGGGCCTGCTGTATGGCGTGATTCTGTGTAACGCGCGGGCAATGGGCGAGTTCGGTGCCGTGTCGGTGGTGTCGGGCCATATTCGCGGCCAGACCGACACGATGCCGCTGCACGTCGAAATTCTCTACAACGAATACAACTTCTCGGCGGCGTTCGCCGTGGCGTCGGTGCTGGCGCTGCTCGCGCTCGTGACGCTCGGCCTGAAGCTGCTCGCGGAACGCCATATGTCGGCGGAACTGTCGGCCGCGCGAGATGTGCCCGCGTACGCCGGTCCGGTTACCACGCCGGTGGGCGCAACACCCGCAACCCACACAACGCATGCATCGCAGCAACACCCGCTCAAGCAAGGAGAGCTGTAATGGGTATCACCGTTCGTAACCTGCAGAAGCGCTTCGGCGATTTCGTCGCGCTCGATAACGTCACACTCGACTTTCCGCCGGGTGAGCTGGTCGCGCTGCTCGGGCCGTCGGGTTGTGGCAAGACCACCTTGCTGCGCGTGATTGCCGGGCTCGAATACGCGGACGGCGGCCAGGTCGTGCTGCAAGGCCAGGACGTGGCGACGGTCGGCGCGCGCGAGCGGGAAGTGGGCTTCGTGTTCCAGCATTACGCGCTGTTCCGTCATATGACGGTGTTCGAGAACGTGGCGTTCGGCTTGCGCGTGAAGCCGCGCAAGGAACGTCCCTCGGAAGCGGTGATCCGCGAGAAGGTGCATGAACTGCTGAAGCTCGTGCAACTCGACTGGCTCGCGCAACGCTATCCGTCGGAATTGTCGGGCGGCCAGCGGCAGCGTATCGCGCTCGCGCGCGCGTTGGCGGTCGAACCGAAAGTGCTGCTGCTCGACGAACCGTTCGGCGCGCTGGATGCGAAGGTGCGCAAGGAGTTGCGTAGCTGGCTGCGGCGCCTGCACGACGATCTGCATATCTCGACGATTTTCGTCACGCACGATCAGGAAGAAGCGCTCGAAGTGGCGGACCGTATCGTCGTGCTCAATCGCGGGCACGTGGAGCAGGTGGGCAGTCCGCAGGACGTGTATGACCATCCGCAAACCTCGTTCGTCTACGAGTTTCTAGGCGCCGCGAACCGTCTGCACGGCAAGGTCGACGCGAGCGGTTTCGTGGTCGACGGCGCGGCGCTGCCGGTGTCGATCAAGGCCGATTTCAGCGGTCCTGCGTTCGCTTATGTGCGTCCGCACGATCTGCAGTTGTATCCGCAGGCATCGGGCCACCGCGAAGGCATTGTGGTCGACGTGCGGCGCGTGGTGACCTTGGGCGGCTCGGTGCGCGTGGAACTCGCGGGCCGCGAGGGCAACCTGCTCGAAGCCGAACTCGATCGGGAAGCGTGGCGCGATCTGCAACTCTCTATCGGCGACGGCGTGACCGCGGTGCCGCGTGCCTTGCGCGTATTCCCGGCGCAATGAGGGCAGTGAGCGCGTTGCGGTCAGCCGCGCGGCAACACGACTCGGTGTTTCAATCAAACTCAAATAACTCAACTCTGGACGAACCGGAGACATACAGATGAATTTCCAGCAATTGCGCTTCGTGCGCGAAGCCGTGCGTCAGAACATGAACCTGACCGAGGTGGCGAACGTGCTGTACACCTCGCAGTCAGGCGTGTCGAAACAGATCAAGGATCTCGAAGACGAACTCGGTGTCGACATTTTCATTCGACGCGGCAAGCGTCTGACGGGCCTCACCGAGCCGGGCAAGGCGGTGCATCAGCTGATCGAGCGGATGCTGCTCGACGCCGAGAATCTGCGCCGCGTCGCGCGCCAGTATGCCGATCAGGATAGCGGCCACCTGGTCGTGGCGACCACTCACACGCAGGCGCGTTATGCGTTGCCGAAGGTGATCCGTCAATTCACCGAGGTGTTCCCGAAGGTGCATCTGGCGTTGCGCCAGGGCAGCCCGCAACAGATCGCGCAGATGATCATCAACGGTGAAGCGGACATCGGCATCTCCACCGAAGCGCTCGACCGCTTCCCGGATATCGTCACGTTCCCGTGCTATTCGTGGCATCACGTCGTGGTCGTGCCGAAGGACCATCCGCTGGTGGGCCGGCAGAATCTGACGCTCGACGAGATCGCCGAATTCCCGATCGTCACGTACGACCAGGACTTCACGGGCCGCTCGCATATCGACCAGGCATTCGCGAAAGCGGGGGCGCTGCCCGACGTCGTGCTGACCGCAATCGACGCCGACGTGATCAAGACCTATGTCGAACTCGGCATGGGTATCGGCGTGGTCGCGGCAATGGCCTACGATCCGAAGCGCGACACGGAACTGGTCGCGCTCGACACGCAACATCTGTTCGAAGCGAGCACGACGCGGGTCGGTTTGCGCAAGGGCGCGTTCCTGCGCGCGTATGCCTACCGGTTGATCGAGATGTTCGCGCCGCAGTTGAACGAAGCGGAGATCGCCGCGCAATTGCGAGAAGCGGTTTGATGGATGCGCAGGGGCGGTGAAGCGCCATTTGTTTATCCATGCATGGCGGCGCGCGGCGCATCGCTTACAATCGCCGCCATGAACACTTCGACTTCTTCCTCCGCTACGCCTTCAGACGAAGGCGCCACGCCGCCGTTGCCGCGTATCGCCGTGCTCGCGACCGGCGGCACGATCGCCGGCGCGGCTGCGGACGCCACCAATACGTCCGGCTATCAGGCCGGTGTGGTCGGCGTCGAGCAATTGCTGGCCGTGGTGCCGGCCTTGTCCACGGTGGCGCGCATCGCGCCCGAGCAGATTGCCAGCGTCGATAGCAAGGACATGGCGATGCCGCTGTGGACCACGCTCGCGCAGCGCATCAACACGCTGCTCGCCGACAGCGACATTGACGGTGTGGTGATCACGCACGGCACCGACACGCTCGAAGAAACCGCTTATCTGCTGCATCTGACCGTCAAGTCGGACAAGCCAGTCGTGCTGACGGCGGCCATGCGCCCGGCTTCGGCGCTGTCCGCCGACGGCCCGCTGAATCTGCTGAACGCCGTGACGGTCGCGGCGCACGCGGCGTCGCGCGGGCAGGGCGTGCTGGTGGCCTTCAACAACAAGATTCACAGCGCGCGCGACGTGGTGAAGACGAGCACCTACGCGGTCGATGCATTCCATTCGCCTGAAATCGGCGCACTGGGCTGGGTGCAGGACGGCCGCGTCGAATTCCAGCGCGGCGTGGTGCGTCCGCATACGCTCGCGACCGAATTCGTGATCGGCTCGAAGTGGCCGCATGTGGAGATCGTGGTGAGTTATGCGGGCGTGACGCGGATTGCCGTGGATGCGCTGGTTGCCGCCGGCGTGCGCGGTATCGTCGTGGCGGGCACCGGCAACGGCTCGATTCATACCACGGTACAACAGGCGCTGGCCGATGCCGCTTCGCAAGGCGTGGCGGTGGTGCGTGCCTCGCGTGTCGGCTCGGGGCATGTGATGCGCAACGGCGCGGCCGCCGACGACGCGCTCGGTTTCGTCAGCGCGGGTTCGCTGAATCCGTACAAGGCGCGCGTGCTGCTGATGCTGGCGCTGGCCGCGGGCGGCACGGGACCGGTGGCGCTGCAGAAGACTTTCGATAAGTATTGATTGTGCGCGGGCGGTCCGGTTCAAAGTCAGAACCGTGTCCCGCATATGACGCTTGAATGACGACGCGGCGCCCAGGTCATCGACCCGAGCGCCGCGTTGTCGTTTCATTTCAAGTTTTTTGCTTTAGCCGACCATAGGCGACGCCGCCAGACCGTCAGTCCGCCAGGTCCGGAGGCAACTTCCCGCCGTTCGCCGCCAGCGCCAGCATGACCTGTTTATGCAGCCAGATGTTCATGCTTGCGGAATCGTTCGTGTCGCCAGTGAACTTCAGCTCTTTTGCGAGCTCCTTGCGATGTTCGAGGCTGCTGTCCACGCCGAGCGCTTTCAGCGTGTCGACGATCGACGTGCGCCAGTTCAACGTTTGACCGCTCTCACTCACGAACTGGTCCATCACGACAGCAACGTCGACGTCGGCGAGCGGCGCGGGCGCCGGTGCAGCCGCCGGTGCGGCAGCTTGCGCCGCTGCCGGATCCGGTGTCGGCTCAACCGCGGGCGCAGGCTGGTCCGGTTTCGCTTTGCCGAAGAGCTTATGTACGATGTCACCGAAGATGCTCATTCTGAATCCTTTGCAGATAGGTTACTGGCGCAAGCACATTCCGCTCACGGGTTGAAAACTGGTTGGGAATCGGGCGAATGAAGCAGAGGACACGCGTTGCCATGATCGGCAAGCCGCACTTGAACGCTGAACCGCCCGCAACCAGACTTAACGAGTGTAGGAGAAAAGCGCGGAGCGATGTGTCAAAAAAGGTCTAGCCGGAAGGGCGGAGTTGCAAGCAAATGCAAGCGGACTTGCGGGCGCGCGCGAGGGGCCGGCAAAAAGAGGTGCTGGCAGGCGGCGCGCATGATGCACCCGCTGCGAGAGTTTGGCCGAAAAAGCATAAGCATCGGTAAAGCATGAAATCCGACAGCCGGACACCCGACGACGACGTCTGACCGACCAAGGCTTCCCCGGCGTCGCCGGGTGCCGCTGCGGACCCCACTTGCCGCTCTCAGCCCAGAGCGGCACGATTTGCCCGTTCCGCCGTGCCTATCGCACGACGAACCGGGCGCCCCACCTGCGACCGCCATGACGTTGACAATGCAACCATCACGGCGGTCCGTGTTACTGCATGATGCGCAATCAAGCTGCCTTGGCTTCGCTGCCCGGCGCTTGCGCGACTTCGAAGTTCGCCATGATTTCGAGGGCGCGCACCATCGCCGAGTGATCCCAGGCCTTGCCGCCATTCGCCGCGCACACGCTGAACAGTTGCTGCGCGCTCGCCGTATGCGGCAGAGCGATGCCGAGCTTGCGTGCGCCGTCGAGCGCGAGGTTCAGATCCTTCTGGTGCAGTTCGATGCGAAAGCCCGGGTTGAACGTGCGCTTGGTCATGCGCTCGCCGTGCACTTCGAGAATCCGCGACGAGGCGAAGCCGCCCATCAAAGCCTTGCGCACACGTTCCGGATCGGCGCCCGAGCGCGACGCGAACAGCAGCGCTTCGGCCACGGCTTCGATGTTCAGCGCGACGATGATCTGGTTGGCGACCTTGCAGGTTTGACCCGCGCCGTTGTCGCCGATCAGCGAGATGTTCTTGCCCATCAGTTCGAACAGCGGCTTGGCCGTGGCGAAGGCTTTTTCCGGACCGCCCACCATGATCGTCAGCGTCGCTTCGCGCGCCCCGACTTCGCCGCCGGAGACCGGCGCATCCAGGTAATCGACGCCCAGCGCGTTGATCTTCTTCGCGAACGCTTGCGTGTCGAGCGGCGAGATCGAGCTCATGTCGATCACGAGCTTGCCTTGCGAAAGGCCGGCGGCGACGCCGTCGTCGGCGAACAGCACGTTGGCGACGTCAGGCGTGTCCGGCACCATGATGATGACGATGTCGGCGGCCTGCGCGACAGCGGTCGAATTCCCGACGACGCTCGTCGTCTTGCTCAGATCTTCCGGCACCGGGTACGCGCCATTCACGAACAGCGAGTGGCCGCCCTTGATGAGGTTGCGCGCCATGTGCGCGCCCATGATGCCGAGGCCGATAAAACCGATCTTTGCCATGTGTCTAAATCTCCAGTGTTGTTGGGTGTCCCGCAAGAGGACGTCCTTCGGGGCGTCTTTCGGGGCTTAAAGCGCCTGATCCGGCGATCAATGCAGCGATGCGGCGCTCAGGCGGCGGCGTGGGCTGCGCCGCGGGTTTGCCCGGCCACGCTTTGAATCCAGCCGAGGCCGGCGGTCGTGGTCGTGCGCGGCTTATATTCACAGCCGACGTAGCCGTCGTAGCCGAGCGAGTCGAGCAGATCGAACAGGAACGGGTAGTTGATTTCGCCGGTGCCCGGTTCGTTGCGGCCCGGATTGTCGGCGAGCTGGATGTGCGCGATCTGCGGCAGATTCTTCCTGATGGTCGCCGCGAGTTCGCCTTCCATCCGTTGCATGTGATAGATGTCGTATTGCAGGAACAGATTGTCCGAGCCGACTGCGCGGATCACATCCAGGCCTTCAGCAGAACGATTCAGTGCGAAGCCCGGAATGTCGTAGGAATTGCACGGTTCGACCAGCAGCTTGATGCCGGCCTTCTTCAATTCGCCCGCGGCGAAGCGCAGGTTCTCGACAATGGTCGAGCGCGCCTTGTCCGCATCGACGCCGGCCGTCGGAATTCCGACGAGGCAGTTCAGTTGCGGCACCTTCAGCGCTTTCGCGTATTCGATCGCGCGGCCCACGCCTTCCTGGAATTCGCTCACGCGATCCGGCAGGCATGCAATGCCGCGTTCGCCAGCTTCCCAATTGCCCGCGGGCAGGTTGTGCAGCACCAGCTTCAGGCGATTCTGCTGCAAACGCTCGCTCAATTCGGCGATCTGATACGGATACGGAAACAGAAATTCGACGGCGTGAAAGCCCGCGTCCGCCGCAGCCGCGAAGCGGTCGAGGAACGGGATTTCGTTGAACAGCATGGTGAGATTCGCTGCAAATTTCGGCATGGTGCGTCTGTCTCTCTGGTCGGTCAGTGGAATAGCTTTCGTGAGGCGGTTCGGTGTGGCCGAACCGCGCTCACGTGATGCTCGTCGTTGCGATATGTGATGCAGTACGGCAGCTCAGTCGAGCATGCTGATCGCGGTCGGCGCGTCTTCGCGCGTGGCAGCCAGTTCTTCAAACTCGTTGATCGCGTCGATTTCGGTGCCCATCGAGATATTGGTGACACGCTCGAGAATCACTTCGACGATCACCGGCACGTTGAACTCGGAGAGCATCGCTTGCGCTTTCTGCAACGCGGGCTTCAGCTCTTCCGGCTTGAACACGCGGATCGCCTTGCAACCCAGACCTTCGGCGACCGCGACGTGGTCCACGCCGTAGCCGTTCATTTCCGGCGCGTTGATGTTCTCGAAGCCGAGCTGCACGCAGAAGTCCATGTCGAACGCGCGCTGTGCCTGACGGATCAGGCCGAGGTACGAGTTGTTCACCACCACATGCACGTACGGCAGCTTGAACTGCGCGCCGGCTGCCAGCTCTTCGATCATGAACTGGAAGTCGTAGTCGCCCGAGAGCGCCACGATCGGACGTTGCGGGTCAGCCGCACGCACGCCGAGCGCTGCCGGAATCGTCCAGCCGAGCGGGCCGGCCTGGCCGCAGTTGATCCAGTTGCGCGCCTTGTAGACGTGCAGGAACTGCGCGCCGGCGATCTGCGAGAGACCGATCGTGCTCACGTAGCACGTGTCGCGGCCGAACACCTGGTTCATCTCTTCGTAGACGCGCTGCGGCTTCATCGGCACGTTGTCGAAGTGCGTCTTGCGATGCATCGTGCGCTTGCGTTCCTGGCAATCGGCGACCCATGCGCTGCGATCCTTTAGCTTGCCTGCAGCCTTCCATTCCTGCGCCACTTCGACGAACAGTTCGAGCGCGGCCTTCGCGTCCGACACGATGCCCAGATCCGGGCCGAACACGCGGCCGATCTGCGTCGGTTCGATGTCGACGTGCACGAACTTGCGACCCTTCGTATACACCTCGACGCTGCCCGTGTGGCGGTTCGCCCAGCGGTTGCCGATGCCGAGCACGAAGTCGGAGGCGAGCATCGTCGCGTTGCCGTAGCGGTGCGAGGTTTGCAGACCGACCATGCCGGCCATCAGCGGATGGTCGTCGGGAATCGCGCCCCACGACATCAGCGTCGGGATCACCGGCACGCCGACGGTTTCAGCGAACGTGACGAGCAGGTCTTCAGCGGCTGCGTTCAACACGCCGCCACCCGAGACGATCAGCGGTTTGTCCGAGTTGTTCAGCAGCGTGAGCGCGGCTTCGATCTGCTTGCGCGTCGCTTTCGGCTTGTAGACCGGCAGCGGTTCGTACGTGTCGATGTCGAATTCGATTTCGGCGAGCTGCACGTCGATCGGCAGGTCGACCAGCACCGGACCCGGACGGCCCGAGCGCATCAGGTGGAAAGCCTGCTGGAACACGCGCGGCACCAGCGCCGGCTCACGCACGGTGACGGCCCACTTGGTCACCGGCTTGGCGATCGATTCGATATCGACGGCCTGGAAGTCTTCCTTGTACAAACGCGCGCGCGGCGCCTGGCCCGTGATAGCGAGAATAGGAATGGAGTCGGCCTGCGCCGAGTACAAACCGGTGATCATGTCGGTGCCGGCGGGGCCCGACGTGCCGATACACACGCCGATGTTGCCCGGTTGAGCGCGCGTATAGCCTTCGGCCATATGCGACGCGCCTTCGACGTGGCGGGCCAGTACGTGGCTGATGTTGCCTGCCTTGCGCATGGCCGAGTAGAACGGGTTGATCGCTGCGCCCGGAACGCCGAATGCGGTGTCGATGCCTTCTTTTTCGAGCACCAGCACGGCTGCGTCGACGGCTCTCATCTTGGCCATGAATGTCTCCTGAATGTCTGGGAATGGGCGAAATAAACGGGTTGATTGCACTTTAGGCCTGACCTAAAGGTTTGATAAGATCAGTCCGGGTCGCTTATTTCGAAACAAAAAGTATGGAATGGCTAGTGAGCGGGCGCCCGGTGTGGTGCGTGGGATCGGAGTAAGCGCTGAAGCGCTAACTCCGATCGACCGCCGTGCATGGGATCGGAGTAAGCGCTGAAGCGCTAACTCCGATCGACCGCGGTGCATGGGATCGGAGTAAGCGCTAAAGCGCTAACTCCGATCGACATAGGAGACAACGATGGACCGGTTCAAACAGATCGAAACCTTCGTGCGCGTCGCGGATGCCGGCAGCCTTGCGGCGGCGGCGCTGGAGGAGGGCGTGTCGCCGGTGATTCTCGGCCGCCGTATCGACGCGCTGGAAAAGCGCCTCGGCGTGAAGCTGATGTACCGCTCGACGCGCCGGCTGGTGGTGAGCGAAGACGGCGCCGCGTTTCTGGAGCGCTGTCGCGGGCTTCTCACCGAGTGGGATCAGGCGGAAAACGAACTGAGCGCCGGGCGGCGCGCGATCAACGGCCATCTGATCGTGTCAGCGCCGGCTGCGTTCGGACGCAAGCACGTCGCGCCGCTCGCCCCGGCGTTTCTCGCCGACAAGCCGGAATTGCAGGTGTCGTTCAATCTGACCGACCGGGTGGTGGATCTGGTGCGCGAGGGCTATGACCTGTCGATCCGCATTGGCGGCGCGGTCGATCCGAATTTCGTCGCGGTCAAGCTGGCGTCGAACCGCCGCGTGGTGTGCGGCACGCCAGACTATTTCCGCCGGCACGGCCGGCCGAAAACGCTCGAAGACCTGCCGCAGCACAACTGTCTCGCGTTCAATCTGCAAGGCGGGCAGAACCGCGGCTGGTATTTCCGCCGTAACGGCAAGCTGGCGACGGTGCGCGTGGGCGGCACGCTCGACTGCAACGACGGGGAGTTGCTGCACCGCTGGGTGTCGGAAGGGCTTGGGCTCGGCTGGCGCTCCACGTGGGAAATCCAGCAACAACTGGCGCGTGGCGAACTGGAGACCGTGCTCGACGAGTTCGCGCTGCCCGACTACGACATTCTCGCGGTCTATCCGCAACAGCGGTATGTGCCGGCCAAGGTGCGGTATTTCATCGATTATCTGAAAGACGTGTACGCCAGCGCGGATTACTGGAACCGGCCGGCTTATTAGGCGCAGCAGACTCAGCAGACTCACCAGAGCCAGCAGAGCCAGCAGAGCCAGCCGGCGGCCCGGCACGGCGGCGGTCCTGTGGTCCGACACCCGGGCAGAACGGCCGGATTTTTTACGAATTGCACGCGGCGTGGGAATAAACTCGGCGGATGCCCGGTTATGTGCTGTACAGAGTGTCACGACAAGCAACATCGCACAGCCCGCAATGCCCTGGAGGGCCGAGGTGGTCCAGACCGATTCAGATCCTGCCCGCGCGCACGGCGAGACCGACGCAGCAAGGAGCCGGCGCTTTCAGCAGATGGCGCTGCCGCACCTCGACGCCGCGTACAACCTTGCGCGCTGGTTGTGCGGCAACGCCAACGATGCCGACGATGTCGTGCAGGAAGCCTTCATGCGCGCGTTCCGCTTTTTCGACACCTTTCGCGGCGATTCGGCGCGGCCGTGGCTGCTGGCGATCGTACGCCGCACCTGGTACACGGAATGGCGACGGCGGGCGTCGTCGCACGAAACGGTGGAGTTCGACGACACGATGGACGACGCGACCTTCGACGGCTGGACGGTGGGCGGCACCGACCCTCAGGCGCTGTTGATCCGCGACGAGGATTCGAAACTCGTGCACGAGGCGCTCGCGCAGTTGCCGGTCGAATATCGGGAAGTGCTGATGCTGCGGGAGCTGGAGGAGATGGGCTATCGGGAGATCGCGCTGGTGGCGGACGTGCCGATCGGCACGGTGATGTCCCGGCTTGCGCGGGGGCGCCGCAAGCTCGCCGCGCTGCTGACGGAGAAACAAGGGGGCGCCGCGGCGCCGCACCGGCCGTCGATGTGCGCGGCGGCGCCCGGCGCAAGCAAATCGGCCACGGCGAGCGTGACCCCGTTGCGGGCGTCCGCCAATGGCCGGCCACTCAACACGCCGGGCGGCACCGCCGCCGGCAACAACGCTCAGGAGACGCCAGATGGACTGTAACGAAGCGCGGCCGCTCCTCGACGCGAACGCCGATCACGAATTGCCCGCGCCGGATGCCCGGCGCATTCAGCAGCATATCGAGAGCTGCGCAGCTTGCCGGCGCGAAAGCGAAAACCTGTGGGCCTTGAGCGGCGCGCTGCGCGCGGCGCCTTACCATCGTGCGCCGCAGTCGCTGCGCGAGCGGATCGTGGCGGGGTTGCCGAGCGTCGACGAGCCGACTGGGGCCACCGAGCCGCCCGCTGTAAGTGTGCCGAGCGCCACGACGCCGCCGCGCGAACCTGCGCGGCGCGGCTGGCTTGAACGTTGGCTGGACGGCTGGCGCGCCCCGCAAGGCGGGTTCGGCTGGCCGTCGCGGGCGGGTGGCGCAGGCGGTCCGGTTGGCTCAGTCGGTTCAGGCGGCGTCTTTGCGCGCGGCTGGCTGGCGGCGCTTGTCCTCGCTCTGTGCGCGGTGGCCGCGGGCGTGGCGTTGAACCTGCGCCGGCCGGCGGACTTCGGGCCGTTTGCCAACGAACTGGTGGAAAGCCACGTGCGGGCGCAGGTGTCCGGTCGCGACATCGACGTGATTTCGACGGATCGCCATACGGTCAAGCCGTGGTTCAACGGTCGGCTCGATTATTCGCCGCCGGTCGAGGACCTGGCGGCAAGCGGCTTCGCGCTGGAAGGCGGGCGTCTGGACTACCTCGCGCATCAGCGGGTGGCTGTGCTGGTGTACCGTTACCAGAAGCATGTGATCGACGTCTATGTCTTTCCGCAGGCCGGCGCGGGCCGGGACGCGGATGGCGCGGCACCGGCCACGCTCGGTCGCGAAGGCTACTCGATCGCGCACTGGGACGCGGAAGGCATGACCTGGTGGGCGATCTCCGACGCGGCGCCCGACGCGCTCAAGGGACTGGAAGTAGCGCTGAAGGCGCGGCTGCAAAGCGGCAGCGAGCGTACGGAAACCGGCTCGTAGAAGGCGGACGGCGGCTTTGGCCGCCTGTTTCGGCCCCGACGCGCGATCGGGGACCGCCGGGCGGCGCGCGCTGGCGGGCCATCGAGTCACGTGCAAGGGCTGGCCACCGGTTTCAGGCTTCCCGGCACGAAATGTCGGGTCCGGCTTTGTGGTGTCACAGCCTAAACCCTTGAAAACACTCCCGATTCACGCGCCGCAACAACGGGATATCTTGCAACCCGGCCCTAATCGGGTTACACTCTTTGGCTTCTCACTTGCCACACCGGTTCCGACGCCCGGGTGGCTTTAATCCACAAGGAGTGTGTATGCGTCATTATGAAATCGTCTTTATCGTGCATCCCGATCAGAGCGAGCAAGTGCCCGCCATGATCGAGCGTTACAAGAGCACGATCACCTCGCACGGTGGCCAGATCCACCGTGTCGAAGACTGGGGCCGTCGCCAACTGGCCTACATGATCGAGAAACTCGCGAAGGCTCACTACGTCTGCATGAACATCGAATGCGACCAGACCACGCTCGACGAGCTGGAACACGCATTCAAGTTCAACGACGCTGTTCTGCGTCACCTGATCGTCAAGATGAAGAAGGCCGAAACCGGCCCGTCGCCGATGATGAAGGAAGTGCAGCGCGAAGAAGCCAAGAAGTCGGCTGCTACGCAACCGTCCGAAGCGCAGGCTTAAGACACACTATTTAAGCTACCAGAACAAGCGTCGCTCTCGACCAAGGTTACATGAATCGGCTGCAACTCACGGCCAGCGTCGTCGAACGCGAACCGGTGCGGTACACCCCCGCCGGCGTTCCGATTGCAGGCTGCACGTTGCACCACCGCACGGAAGTCGTCGAAGCCGGCATTGCCCGGCAAGTCGAACTGACCATGCAGGCGGTAGCCGCAGGC
This sequence comes from Paraburkholderia sp. RL17-381-BIF-C, assembly GCF_046026435.1. Lineage (NCBI taxonomy): Bacteria > Pseudomonadati > Pseudomonadota > Betaproteobacteria > Burkholderiales > Burkholderiaceae > Paraburkholderia > Paraburkholderia sp. RL17-381-BIF-C. The sequence goes on from NZ_JARESX010000004.1 coordinate 108,457, forward strand.
GAGGCGAGCGGTAAGCTCGAAAGCTGTCAGATGGGCGTGGAAACGCTCTTCACAGGCTTTCTGGCAAAAAAGCACCGCAACGCAAGAACTCTGGTATTTCACATCACAGCATTGCAGGACATTGGAAAGGACTGAACATGCCCCGCCCGACTGGTAAGAAATTCGACAAGCGTCGTCAGCAACAAAATCCGCTCTTCAAGCGCAAGAAGTTCTGCCGTTTCACGGCCGCTGGCGTCGATCACATCGACTACAAAGACCTCGAAACGCTGAAGGACTTCATCGGCGAAAACGGCAAGATCACGCCGGCGCGTCTCACGGGTACGAAGTCGCACTATCAACGCCAGCTGGACACGGCAATCAAGCGCGCACGTTTCCTCGCGCTGGTGCCGTACACCGACCAGCACAAGGCCTAACCCGACGACGCGATAAGGAGTCTCCGAATGCAAATTATTCTTCTGGAAAAAGTCGTCAATCTGGGCAACCTGGGCGATATCGTGAAGGTCAAGGACGGTTACGCACGTAACTTCCTGATCCCGAACAAGCAAGCTCGCCGTGCAACGAAGGAAGCCCTGGCTGAATTCGAAGTGCGCCGCGCAGAACTCGAAAAGATCGCCGCTGAAAAGCTGGCGGCTGCTACCGCCCAAGGCGAAAAGCTGGGTGGCTCGACGGTGCAGATCAATCAGAAGGCTGGCGTCGACGGCCGTCTGTTCGGTTCGGTGACGAACGCGGACATCGCTGAAGCCCTGGTCAAGCAAGGTTTCGCAGTGGAAAAGGCGCAAGTGCGTCTGCCGGAAGGCCCGCTGAAGCTGGTTGGCGAGCACCCGGTTCAGATCTCGCTGCACACCGACGTTCTCGTCGATGTGACGGTGGCTGTGATCGGCGAACACGTCTAAGTATCAGCTAGTATTTGCCAGGATGTCGCTGGCGAAAGGCAGGGGCCGGGTAACCGGCCCCTGTTTTTTTTGTGCCCGTCTTTTTTGTTTTTCCTGCTCGCCGCAGCGGCTCGATTACCCGATAATTCCTCTCCATGAACGCACCGTCCAAAGATCCCCAACTCGAGTCGCTAAAAGTCCCGCCGCATTCGATCGAGGCCGAGCAATCGGTGCTGGGCGGCCTGCTGCTCGATAACGCCGCGTGGGACCGTATCGCGGATTTTCTGTCGCAGAGCGATTTTTACCGCTACGACCACCGCATCATCTTCGAGCACATCGGCAAGCTGATCGCGGCCACGCGTCCGGCCGACGTGATTACCGTGTACGAGGCGCTCGGCACTTCGGGCAAGGCGGAAGAGGTCGGCGGTCTGGCGTATCTGAACGCGCTCGCGCAGAACACGCCGAGCGCGGCCAATATCCGGCGCTACGCGGAAATCGTGCGCGATCGCGCGGTGTTGCGCAGGCTGGTGTCCGTCGCCGACGAAATTTCGGCCGACGCCTTCAACCCGCAGGGCAAGGAAGTCCGGCAGTTGCTGGACGAAGCCGAGTCGAAAGTGTTTTCGATCGCCGAAGACGGCGCGCGCGGTACGCAGGGTTTCCTCGAAATCGGGCCGCTGCTGACCGAAGTCGTCGAGCGGATCGACATGCTGTACCACACCGCCAATCCGAGCGACGTGACCGGCACGCCGACCGGCTTTGTCGATCTGGACCGCATGACTTCCGGTATGCACGGCGGCGAGCTGATCATCGTCGCCGGTCGTCCGTCGATGGGTAAGACGGCGTTTTCCATGAACATCGGCGAATACGTGGCGGTAGAGTACGGCTTGCCGGTCGCGGTGTTCTCGATGGAAATGCCGGGTTCGCAACTCACCATGCGTATGCTCGGCTCGGTCGGGCGGCTGGATCAACACCGCATGCGGACAGGGCGCCTGACCGACGAGGATTGGCCGAAGCTCACGCATGCCGTGCAGAAAATGAGTGAAGCGCAGATTTTCATCGACGAAACCGGCGGCCTGAACCCGATGGAACTGCGCTCGCGAGCGCGGCGGCTGTCGCGCCAGTGCGGCAAGCTCGGGCTGATCATCATCGATTACCTGCAGCTGATGAGCGGGTCGTCGTCGGGCGAAAACCGCGCGACCGAAATCTCGGAAATCTCGCGTTCGCTGAAAAGTCTCGCCAAGGAACTCGACGTGCCGGTGATCGCGTTGTCGCAGCTCAACCGCGGTCTCGAGCAGCGTCCGAACAAACGGCCGATCATGTCTGACTTGCGGGAATCAGGCGCTATCGAACAGGATGCCGACGTGATCCTGTTCATTTACCGCGACGAAGTCTACAACCCGGACAGTCCGGACAAAGGCACAGCCGAGATCATCATCGGCAAGCAGCGTAACGGTCCGATCGGTCCTGTTCGACTCACGTTCCACGGTCAATTCACGAAGTTCGATAACTTTGCCGGCGCACAGAATTTCTACAGTGATTGAGCGAAGAAGGGAAGCGATAACTGACGCGTCGTTGTAACGGCGCTTTCAAAAGTGCGGCGCGGGCCTCCCGACGGTACAATGTGGCGGTTTTATGTCAGCCATTATGTGACCAATTTTCGGGATCCCAATGTTCGGTCGATTCATGCCCACCGAGGGCAAGTTCTTTGAAATTTTCAATGCGCACGCAACGTGCATCGTCTCGGCAAGCCGTGAACTCGAGCTGCTGATCGACAACCTGCAGGACGCCGAAACCCACAAGCAAAACGTGCAGAAAGCCGAGAAGGCCGCTGACAAGCTCACGCACGAAACCATCGACCTGCTGCACAAGACGTTCATCACGCCGCTCGACCGTGACGAGATCCACAAGCTGATCACCACGATGGACGACATCCTCGACCTGATGGAGGACGTCGCCACCGCTATCTCGCTGTACGACGTACAGGCCGTGACTTCCGAGGCGAGCCAGCTTGCGCATATTTGCACGGCAACCTCCGAGCGCGTGCAATTCGCCGTCAGCCTGCTGTCCGACATGAAGCAGGCAAGCCAGATTCTGAAGGCCTGCGAGGAAATCGACCGTCTGGAATCGGAAGCCGACCGCGTGCTGCGCGCAGCCATGTCGAAACTGTTCCGCGAAGAAGACAACGTCAAGACCCTGATCAAGCTGAAAGCGATCTATGAATTGCTCGAAACGATCACGGACAAGTGTGAAGATGTAGCGAACATCATCGAAGGCATCGTGCTGGAAAACGCATAATGCAATCGATACAACTCGCAATCTGGGTCGTCACCGGCCTGGTCGCCGTCGCGCTGATTTTCGACTTCATGAACGGCTTTCACGACGCGGCGAATTCGATCGCCACGGTCGTCTCGACAGGCGTGCTGAAGCCGCAACAGGCTGTCGCCTTCGCGGCGGCGTTCAATGTCATCGCGTATTTCGTGTTCCATCTGAAAGTTGCCGCGACTGTAGGCAAGGGCACGATCGATCCGAACATCGTCGACCATTACGTGATTTTCGGTGCGCTGGTCGGCGCGATCGGCTGGAACATCATCACCTGGCACTACGGCATTCCATCGAGCTCGTCGCATGCATTGATCGGCGGCCTCGTGGGCGCGGCGCTCGCCAAGTCGGGGTGGGGCTCGCTCAATTTCGACGGCCTGATGAAGACGGTGGCCTTCATCTTCATTTCGCCGCTGCTTGGCTTCGTGCTCGGCTCGTTCTTCATGCTGGCGGTGTCGTGGATTTACTTCCGCACGCCGCCGAGCAAGGTCGACCGGCGTTTCCGGCGTCTGCAACTGGTGTCCGCAGGTTTGTATAGCCTCGGCCACGGCGGTAATGACGCGCAGAAAACCATCGGCATCATCTGGATGCTGCTGATCGCGACGGGCTATGCGTCGTCAATGGCGGACGCGCCGCCGCTGTGGGTGATCGGCGGCTGTTATCTCTCCATGGGCGTCGGCACACTGTTCGGCGGCTGGCGGATCGTCCGCACGATGGGCCAGAAGATCACCAAGCTCAAGCCGGTCGGCGGTTTTTGCGCGGAGTCGGGCGGGGCGATCACGCTGTTTACCGCCTCGTGGCTCGGCATTCCCGTGTCCACCACGCATACGATTACCGGCGCGATCGTCGGTGTCGGCGCAACGCAAAAGCTCAGCGCGGTGCGGTGGGGCGTGGCCGGCAACATCGTCTGGGCGTGGATTTTGACGATTCCGGCCTCCGCGGCGCTCGCCGCAGCTGCCTGGTGGCTCGGCCACCGTTTCCTGTAAAGGCGCAACGCGGGCGGCGACGCCGCCTGCCGCGCGTTCACGTTGTCAGGGTTCGAAAAGAAGCGTGCCGCCTAGATGAGCGGCGCGCTGCCTCCATCCATCGGGACGATTGCGCCCGTCACATAGCTTGCACGGCGGCTCGCCAGAAAGAGCGCGACGTCGGCGATTTCCTCCGGTTTGGCAAAGCGTCCGAGCGGCACTTTGGCCTGGCCGCGCGCGAGCGCTTCCGCGTTGCCGATGCCTTGCTGCGTGGCTTCCAGTTTGACCGCTTCCTCGACACGTTCGGTCAGCGTCGCTCCCGGATTGATCGCGTTGATGCGGATGCCGTAGCGCGCGTAATAGTGGGCGAGGCCGACGGTGGCAAGCATCAGCGCGGCATTTGCGGCTCCGCCGGCAATATGGATATCGCTCGCGACCTTGCCGCCCATGCCGATGATATTGACGATCGTGCCGGGCTCGCCGCCCGTGCCGCCTTTTACCCGTTCGGCCATGCGGCGCAGCACTTCCTGCTGGGGATAGATGTAGGGGAAGTATTTCGCTTCCATGGTGGCGCGGAACGCGTCGGCATCGAGCGTCTCCGGGTCGTAGCGGCGTGCGGCGCCGGCACTGTTGATCAGCACGTCGATCGGGCCGACGGCGGTGCTCACTTCCTCGACGATATCGGCGGCGCTGTGCGGTTCGTGCAGATCGGCGCGAGTCCGGTGTACGTGCAGGCCTTCCTGTTTCAACTGTTCGTAAGCGCGCGCGAGGTTGGCGGGGTCGCGCGATACGATCGCGACTTTCGCGCCCTCGATCGCAAACGCGCGGGCGCAGGCGAGGCCGATTCCCTTGCTGCCGCCTGTAATCAACACCACCTTGTCTTTGAGTCCGAGATCCATCGTCATCACCCGCTGTCGAAAGAATACCGACGACGATAGCAGATTGGCGGGATGGTTGTGATGCGCAGGTCGGTGGCGCTGCGTGTGATTGCCAGTCGCTGGGCGGCGGCTGTTTAACGCGTGCGTCAATGGCCGCGCTATACGACGAGGTGTGGGCGCCAAGGCGGCTGCGATATCCGAATTCGTTCGCATGCCGAGCGCGAAGCTCGCTCACGACACGCCCCGTGCCGTGGCGTCAGAAGTTGCCGTTGGCGAAGCGGGCGATCGGGTCGTCGTTGGTTTGCGTCGGAGCGGGCATGCCGCGCGAGGCCGTCGAAGCCCGCATGATCTGCACGCTGCCGTTCTCATCGGCTTGCTGCGCCTGCCGGGCCTGCCGCGCGGCGACGGAAGCGGGCGGCGGCGGCTCGAACGCGTCGGCGGCGGCGTCGATAGGATCGGGCGCGCGGGCGGTTGCCGTTTGCGGAGCCGTCCGCGAAGCGGTCAGCTGTTGTTGGGCCGGTGCGGCGCCGCTGACGTTATATCCATTGGCTTGTTGAGCGGCCGGAATCGGCGTCGGGGACACGGCGCCCGCCGCGCGAGCCTGCATCTGAGCCGCGCTCATGCCGGGCGGTGGCGGCTCGAACGGGTCGGCTTGTGCCGCCCCAGTGACCGGTTGAGCCTCCGCGCTCAACGGCGCACGAGGTGCCGCCGTAACGCGGACGATCTGCTGCGACTGCGACTGCGACTGCGACTGCGACTGCGACTGCGACTGCGACTGCGACTGCGACTGGGGTTGCAGTGCGCCCGCGGCATAGACCGGCGGCTGCGCCGCTGCCTTCGCCGGCGCCGGTGCAACGGTCGCGGTCGCGCCCGCGCCCGCATAGGCCGGCGCTGACTGCGCCACCGGCGCGACGCGCTCAGACTGTGGCGCGGCAGCTTGATAGCTCGGCGTATCGAACGGTGCGGGTGTCGCAGCTGGCGAGGCCACGCGGCGAATGCCGTCGAAGCGCTTGGCCCAGTAAGGATTGGTCAAATAGTCGAGCCGCACCGTACCACCGGTCGAGGGCGCGTTGACGAAGCGCAGCTTGCCGACATAAATGCCAACGTGCGAATGCGCGCGTCCTGTCGTGTTGAAGAAAATCAGATCGCCGGGCGCGATCTCGTCCGGTTCTATCGATTCGCCGCGCCCGCTCATATCCGCCGTCGTGCGCGGCAGATTCACGGAAGCCGCGCGCGAGACCACATAGCGAACCAAACCGCTGCAATCGAAGCCGCTATCCGGCGTATTGCCGCCCCAGCGGTACGGAATGCCGACGAGGCTCATCGCCTGAATCGAGATTTCCTCACGGCCGATGCTGTGATCGACGAAGTTCGGAAAGCCGGGCGGCGGAGCATGATATGCGCCGTTCGCCACCACGACCTGGCTGCCTGACCCACGCGACGACGTTTTCTGCGGCGCGCCGGCACAGGCGGCGAGCAGCAGAACGGTCAGCAGCGATAGGGCGAGTCGGCGCATGAAGACGAGGAGAGCGGTAAACGCTCGTTTAATGGCGGACGATGTCGGGATGGTAGCCCTTGGAACCTCGCTGCGGCAAGAATTCTTCATAAATTACATGAAGTTCGTGCGCTAAGTGTTGCCCGTCAGGAACGCATGGCAAAGAAAAAAGCCGCTTCCGGAGTGTTCCGGAAGCGGCTTCGGTTTGAAGCTAACTAATTGAAACTTAGAGAATTTCCGACGCGTAGTCGGCAAGGCGCGAACGCTCGCCGCGCGCCAGCGTCACATGCCCGCTGTGCGCCCAGCCCTTGAAACGATCGACCACGTACGTGAGCCCCGAACTGCCTTCCGTGAGGTAAGGCGTATCGATCTGCGCGATGTTGCCAAGACAGATGATCTTCGTGCCCGGACCCGCGCGCGTGACCAGCGTTTTCATCTGTTTCGGCGTCAGGTTTTGCGCCTCGTCGATGATCAGATACTTGTCCACGAACGTGCGGCCACGCATGAAGTTCATGCTCTTGACCTTCAGGCGCGAGCGGATCAGTTCCTGAGTCGCGGCGCGGCCCCATTCGCCGGCGGCGTCGTCGGTTTTCTGCAGGACTTCGAGGTTGTCGTCGAATGCACCCATCCACGGCTGCATTTTTTCCTCTTCCGTACCCGGCAGGAAGCCAATGTCTTCGCCGACCGGCACCGTTGCGCGCGTCACGATGATCTCGTTGTAGCGCTTGTCGTCCAGCACTTGCGCGAGACCGGCGGCGAGCGCGACCAGCGTCTTGCCGGTACCGGCCTGACCCAGCAGCGTGACAAAGTCGATTTCCGGATTCATCAGCAGGTTCAGCGCGAAGTTCTGCTCGCGATTGCGCGCCGTGATGCCCCACACGTTGTTCTTGTGGTGGCCGTAGTCGCGCAAGGTTTGCAGCAGCGCCGTCTTGCCGTTCAGCTCGCGCACCAGAGCATGAAACGCCGGTTCGCCGTTTTGCGGCTCCAGATAGACGAACTCGTTGACCAGCATCGAGGCGCACAGGGGACCGGTCACGCGGTAGTACGTGGTGCCGGTCTTGGTGTCCTGCCAGCTTTCCATGCCCTTCGCGTGCTTGGTCCAGAAATCCTGCGGCAGCGCGCGGATGCCGGAATACAGCAGATCGCTGTCTTCGAGCACCTGGTCATTGAAGTAGTCTTCGGCGGGCAGGCCGAGCGCATGCGCCTTGATACGCATGTTGATGTCTTTCGACACCAGCACGACCTGGCGATCCATCCGGTCGCGCTGCAACGCGCGCACCACGCCGAGAATCTGGTTATCGGCCTTGCCTTCCGGCAGACCTTCCACCGGTTCGATGGCGGCGAGCTTGGTCTGGAAGTACAGACGCCCGGACGCCTCGCGGCTGCCCAGACGCGCCAGCGAGATGCCGTCGGACATGTTGCCGGCGTTCGCCACCAGTGCGTCGAGGGTGCGGCTCACCTGGCGGGCGTTGCGCGCGACTTCCGACATGCCCTTCTTGTGGTTGTCGAGTTCTTCCAACGTCATCATAGGCAGATAGACGTCGTGTTCCTCGAAACGGAACAGGCAGCTCGGATCGTGCATCAGCACATTCGTGTCGAGCACGAAGAGCTTCTGGACTTCGACCGGCTCGGCGGCCGCGCCGCGTTTGCGGCCGGTGCCGCGTGTGCTCGGCGCAGCGGCTGCGGGTGTGCTCGCCTCAGCCTGCTTCGCGCTCGGCGCGCGTGCGACGACCGGCTGCGCGGGCGCAGCCGGCTCGGCTTGCGGACGGGCAGCGGGAACCGGTTGCAACAGGGCGGCCGTTTGCTTCGATTTGCGGCCGCGAGTGGGCGCGGCCTGTTCCGCGGAGGCGGACGCAGCCGGGGCCGCCGACGATGTCGGAACAGGCCGCAAAGTGGTCGCGGCGTTGGCGGCGTGCGCCATTGGCGTGGCGACGTTCGCGCGGCCGTAGTCGGCCGACTCTGCGGATTCCCCAACGGCCGTCTGTTTCTTCGCGGCGGAGCGCGCCGGGCTGGCGGCTTTGGCCTTGTATTCGTCAGGCGGCAGGAGATTGCCGAGCTTGCTGGGGGGGGTAGGCAAAGGCATGGTTTCCCTCGAATTATTCGGGTCACATATCGTGCGCCGCCTGTCGCATTCTGCCGGTGCCAGTGGATGCGCACGCAGTTTGCGCCCGGAGGCGCGCATTCGGTCTAGAGATGCCGGTTCGCCTGGTCTTCGATCGGCTCCTTAACGGAAGCGCGTGGCCGAGTGAACGACGGCTCTCGCGCAATTAAAAAAGCCGCCGCCCCGGCGTACGGGGCAAGCGGCTCGCCTACAGTGCTCGCGTTGCACCTCGCGACTCCGACGGGACCCGGAAAAAACGGGAAACAGCCGTCAAGTCTGGCGCAGCGGCGAAAAAGTTGGGGTGTACAGGCACTCATTGCAACCCAATATAACGCGCCTCAAAGCGCTTGTACAGCCTCCAGAATATCGTCGACATGCCCGGGCACTTTCACGCCGCGCCACTCCTGGCGCAGCACGCCTTCAGCGTCGATGAGGAACGTGGAGCGTTCGATTCCCCGTACTTCTTTGCCATACATTTTCTTCATTTTGATGACATTGAAGATTGCGCACAGCGTTTCCTCGGGATCCGAGATCAACGGGAAGGGCAGTTCCAGCTTTGCCTTGAAGTTGTCATGCGAACGCAGGCTGTCGCGCGACACGCCGAGGATTTCCGCGCCGGCCTTCTTGAACTTCGGATAGAGATCGCGGAACTGCAGACCTTCGGTCGTGCAACCCGGCGTGTTGTCCTTCGGGTAAAAATACAGCACCACCTTCTTGCCCCGCAGCTTGGACAGCGTGATCTCGCCACCGGTAGCGGGGGCGGTGAAGTCGGGGATGGGTTGGTCGACTGCGATGGGCACGTGCTTCTCCGGTTGTTATGGCCGGCGCCGGATGATTGCGGCGGCGGCCTGGCATCGAGACTTTTGGGGGAGGGGCGGCCGGCGCGCGGCATGTTCTCGCGCGGCGGTCGGGTCGTCAGGGCCGGCTGCCGGTTGACCAGTCAGGGCTGGACAATCAGTTCGCCGGAGCGCCCTGGAATTTCGCCCCACGTAACAGGGTACGATGGCAGCGTGCTGCGGTCTAGCGTGGCGTAATAATCGCCCATCGTCGCGAAGGTGTGGCCCTGCGCGCGCCAGCCTTCCAGAAGCTGTTCGAAAATCGGCGCGAGCTTCTGTCCTTCGAGTTCGGCGTGCAGCGTGTATACCTGATCGTGCGGATTGTTTTCCGTGTGCTTCAACATCCATGCGGCGACGTTGTGCGGCTCGACACCGTCCACGCCGAGCACTTCGTCGAGCGTGGGCAGCGTGGTCGGCATTTGCACGTGCGCGAGCGTGCGGCCGTCGACCACCGGCAGATACGGCGAGTGGCCGCGTCCGTCGGACGCGTAGTGCATGCCCCATGCGTCGATCTGCTCGAACGCGTGGCCGTTCATCTGCCAGCCCGCCGCGCCGTGCGTGACCGGCGGCGCGCCGAACACCTCGACGAAACGGTCGTGGCTTTGCTGCATCTGCGCCATGGTCCATGCGCGGTCTTTCGAGCGCACATTGTCCTGCCAGTAGACGTGATCCCACGTATGAATGCCGCATTCGAAGCCGGCTTCGTGAATCGCGCGCATTTCCGCCGAGGCCTTGGCGCCGATGTCCGGACCGGGCAGCAGCACGCCGTACATCAACTGCTTGATGCCGTAGTGTTCGACCACCGAGGTGCGCGACACTTTCTGCAGAAAGCCCGGCCGCAACACGCGGCGCATCGCCCAACCGGTGTGGTCGGGCCCGAGGCTGAAGAGGAAGGTGGCGCGCGCCTTGAAGCGGTCGAAGATACGTGCGAGATTCGGCACGCCTTCGCGGGTGCCGCGCAGCGTGTCGACGTCGATCTTCAGGACGATACGAGCCAAGGATCAGCCCTTATTGCTGTTCGACGAGCGCGCGCGCTTCGCCGACGTGGCCGCGATACGCTTCGAAAATCTTGCGCAGCGCTTCGTCGAAGGTCGACTTCGGCGCCCAGCCGAGTTCCTGCATGGTGTTGTCGATCTTCGGCACGCGGTTCTGCACGTCCTGGTAGCCGGCACCGTAGTAAGCGCCCGACGACGTTTCGACCAGCTGCACCTGCTTGGCCGTTTCCGCGTATTCCGGGAATTCGGCGGCGAGCGTCAGCATCTTGTGCGCGAGTTCACGCACCGAGAAATTGTTGGTCGGGTTGCCGATGTTGTAGATCTTGCCCGTCGCCACGCCGTCCTTGTTCTCGATGATCTTCATCAGCGCGCCGATGCCGTCATCGATATCCGTGAACGCACGCTTTTGCGCGCCGCCATCGACGAGACTGATGTTCTCGCCGCGCACGATATGGCCGAGGAACTGCGTGACCACGCGCGAGCTGCCTTCCTTCGGCGTGTAGATCGAATCGAGGCCCGGGCCGATCCAGTTGAACGGACGGAACAGCGTGAAGTTCAGGCCTTCCATGCCGTAACCCCAGATCACGCGGTCCATCAACTGCTTGGAACACGCGTAGATCCAGCGCGGCTTGTTGATCGGGCCGTACGACAGTTGCGATTCTTCCGGATCGAACTGCTCGTCCGTGCACATGCCGTAGACCTCGGAGGTCGACGGAAACACGAGGTGCTTGCCGTACTTGACCGCCGAACGCACGATCGGCAGGTTCGCTTCGAAGTCGAGTTCGAACACGCGCAGCGGCTGCTTGACGTACGTGGCGGGCGTGGCGATCGCGACCAGCGGGAGGATCACATCGCACTTCTTGACGTGATATTCGACCCACTCCTTGTTGATCGTGATGTCGCCTTCGAAGAAGTGCATCCGTTCATGATTGACCAGGTCGCCCAGACGCTCGGTCTGCATGTCCATGCCGAAGACTTCCCAATCGGTCGTTTCGAGAATGCGTTTGGACAGGTGATGGCCGATGAAGCCATTCACACCCAGAATCAGGACTTTTTTCATGAGTAACGGGGAGTTTGGATGAGCTGGGCAAATTCGGCCGGAGTGACGACAGTCTCGCTGCCGTCGTGCTGGCGCCGCAATTCGTGGATGGCGATCGCGCGGCCGTCGCCGCATATCGCGAAAATGCCATTATCGCTTACGTGCAGGCCCGGCGGCAAATCCGAGCGAAGCGCGCCGGGCGCGGCGAGGCGCGCGCGCGTCACGACGAAACGCTGCTCGCCGACGTCCGTGAAGGCGCCGGGATAGGGTGGCGCGACCGCGCGAATCAGGTTGTAGACCTGCTGCGCCGATTGCGTCCAGTCGATGCGGCCGTCTTCCGGCTTGCGCCCGCCATAGTAGCTGCCGTGCGCGAGATCGTTCGGCAGATGCGGCGCTTCACCCGCCAGCAGGGACGGCAGCACGCGCCACAGCGTTTGCTCGGCGGCCACCGTGACCTTGTCGAACACCTGGCTCGCGGTGTCGTCGGGCAGGATCGGCACCGGCGTTTGGGCGATGATCGCGCCCGCGTCCGGTTTGGCGGCCATTTCGTGCAGCGTCGCGCCGGTTTCGGTTTCGCCGTGAATCACCGCCCAGTTGGTCGGCACGCGGCCGCGGTACTTGGGCAGCAGCGAGCCGTGCATGTTGTAAGCGCCCCGTGCGGCGAGCGCCAACACGTCGACCGGCAACATGTGGCGGTAGTAGAACGAGAAGATGAAGTCCGGGCGCGCGGCGCTCACCGCGGCGCGCAGCTCGGGACTCTTCGGATCGTGCGGCGTGATCACCGGAATGCCGTGCTCGGCCGCGACCGAGGCGACGCTGCCGAACCAGATGTTTTCGGTCGGGCTGTCTTCGTGCGTGACGACGAGCGCCACCTCCACGCCGCGCGCGAGCAGCACCTGCAGGCAGCGCACACCGACGTTGTGATACGCGAATACGACGGCGCGTGGCTTCATGGATTGGGGCCCTGATCGACGAGCGGCGCGGCCTGCACGGCCTGCACGACCGCCTGGCGCGGCGCTTCGGCCACGGTCGTGCCGTCGCGCTGTTCGAGAATGGTCTGCACGAGATAGCGTGGGCGTGCGCGCACCTGCTGGTAGATCCGGCCGATATATTCGCCGAGCAGGCCGAGCGCGAAGATGATCACGCCGAGCAGGAAGAAGATCACGGCGAACAGCGTGAACACACCTTGCACTTCCGCACCGATGATGAAGCGGCGAATCAGCAGCAGCACGAACAGCGCCGCGGACCCGAGCGACAGGATCACGCCGATGAACGACAGCCATTGCAGCGGCACGACCGAGAAGCCGGTCACGAGGTCGAAGTTCAGGCGGATCAGCGAGTACAGCGAGTACTTCGATTCGCCGGCGAAACGCTCTTCGTGCGCGACCTCGATTTCGACCGGATTCTGCGCGAAGGTGTACGCAAGCGCCGGAATGAAGGTGTTGATTTCGCCGCAGCGATTGATCGTGTCGATGATGTGCCGGCTGTACGCGCGCAGCATGCAGCCCTGGTCGGTCATCTTGATGCGGGTGATGCGCTCGCGCAGCCGGTTCATCGCGCGCGAAGCCTTGCGGCGCCACAGGCTGTCCTGGCGTTGCAGGCGAATCGTGCCGACGTAGTCGTAGCCTTCGCGCATCTTGTTGACCAGCTTGGCGATCTCTTCCGGCGGATTCTGCAGGTCGGCGTCGAGCGTGATGACGATCTCGCCGCGCGATTGCTCGAAGCCCGCCAGAATCGCCATGTGCTGACCGTAGTTGCCGTTCAGCAGGATCACGCGGGTCGTGTCGGGACGCGCGCGAAACTGCTCGGCAAGCAGGGCGGCGGATTTGTCGCGGCTGCCGTCGTTGATGAAGATCACTTCATAACCGGTGCCGAGCGCGTCGAGCGCAGGATAGAGGCGCGCGAACAGCGCAGCCAGGCCGGCTTCCTCGTTGTACACCGGGATGATGATCGACACTTCCGGTGCGACGGCGCGATGTTCCGAATAAATCATTTCCGCTTATTTTCCGTATTGTTCGCAAATTTCATTGACCGCGCGGCACACGCGCTCCACGTCGCCTTCGTTCATCAGCGTGAACAGCGGCAGTGTGACGTTGGTCGCGCCGAAGCGCTCCGCATGCGGGAACATGCCTTCCTTGAAGCCATGCGCGCGGTACAGCGAGAACAGGTGGATGGCCGGGTAGTGCACTCCCGAACCGATGCCACGCTCTTTCAGTTGCCCCATGAAACCGGCACGGTCGATCGAGAGCTTCTCGAGCGGCAGCGTGACCTGGAACATGTGCCAGTTGCTGTTTTCAAAGTCAGCAAACGGCAGGCCGAGCCCGAGTTTCTTCGCCGCGCCACCCTCCAGACCCGCGAAATACGCGCGCACGAGCTTCTTGCGCTGCGCAAGGAAACGCTCCAGATGCGGCAACTGGCCGAGGCCGACGCGCGCGGCGACGTCCGTCAGGTTGTACTTGCCGCCCAGCACGTCGCAGTCCATGCCGTCGAAGCCGGTGCGCGTGATGCCTTGCAAGCGGTATTTCTGCGCAAGGATGGCTTCTTCCTCGTTGTTCAGCACGAGCGCGCCGCCTTCGATCGAGGTCAGGTTCTTGTTCGCATGGAAGCTGAACGAGACCATGTCGCCCAGCTTGCCGATGCGCTCACCGTTCCAGGTCGAGCCGAACGCCTGCGCGGCGTCTTCGATCACACGCAGCTTGTGGGCGCGAGCGATCGCGTAGAGACGGTCCATGTCGACCGGCAGGCCCGACAGATACACCGGAATCAGCGCCTTGGTGCGCGGCGTGATGGCTTTTTCGAGCAGATCGAGGTCGATGTTGCGGGTGACCGGGTCGATGTCGGCGAACACCGGCGTCGCGCCGACTTCATAGATCACGTTGCTGGTGGAGACCCACGAGGCCGGCGTCGTGATGACCTCGTCGCCTTCGCCCACGCCGGCGATGCGCAGGCCGATTTCCAGCGTCGCCGTGCCGGAATTGAACGTGCGCACCGGCCGGCCGCCGCAGAATTCGGAGAGCGCCGCTTCGAATTTCTGGTTTTGCGGGCCGGTGGTGATCCAGCCGGAGCGCAGCACCTCGGCGACGCCCTGAATCGTTTCCTCATCGATCTCGGGTTTGACAAAGGGCAGAAACGGGAGTGTTGACTGGCTCATGAATGCTTCGCTCGATTGAAAGGGGGCGCAACCCCGAAGGGCGCGAACTAAACCACATAGTGTGCGCAACCGGGGCCGCGGCTAAAAAGGGCGCAACCGCGCAGCATACCAGGATCAACCTTACATATTGCTTGGCCGGCCGGAACGACCGCTTACGGTATCTTTGCCGCCTTCATGCGCATAGGCGGCCCGGCAATAAACAGCAATAGATTGTGACCGGCACGCCGCGGCGGGCCGGGATGACTAGCTGCGAGCCAACACCAGCACGCCGATCAGGATGATGCCGATGCCAATCAGCTTCTGTACCGACAGCACTTCGCCGAACAGATACCACGCCGCGAACGCATTGACGACGTAGCCGAGCGAGAGCATCGGATAGGCGATCGATACGTCCACCCGCGACAGCCCGACGATCCACACGGCCACGCTGATCACATAACAGGCCAGCCCGCCGATGATCGGCGGCTGGGTTGCGATGCGAAAGGCAATGGGCAGGATGTTCGCACGGGTGAATTCGAAGTGTCCAACGGCATTCGTACCGGCTTTGAGCAGCAACTGCGCACCAGCGTTCAACGTGACGCCGGCAAGAATGCAAAAGAGGGAAATCGGGTTCATCGAACGGGCAGATCCTGATATGGGGTCATTGTTGTGCTTTTTCCACTGGCACGGATGCGGGTGCGTCAGCTGCCGGCGCGTCGGGCGCGAGCGGCTTTTCCACCACCACGCGGCGCGAGTCGCGGGCGATCACCCGCATCGGCAGGCCTTCCTTGAGAAGCCGGTCGTAGGTCGGCGGCGGAATCAGCGCGAGCGCGTAGCGGTCGGCCTTCCAGCGTTCGACCCAGGCGTCGACCGACGGAATCCATTTCTGCGGTTCGACGGACACGCCGAACGCCAGTTCGTCCGCATGCTCGACCATGATCATCGTGTGGTCGACGTAGAACGGCAGCGTGTGGTCGAGTACGCCCACCGAGTAGAACGGCGTGTCGGCCGGCAGCTTCGCGATCTCCGCCTTGATGGCCGGCGCGAGCGGCGCGCCGGAGCTCAGGCGGCCGAACACGTCGTGACCCGTGCCGGCAATGGTGCCGAGCAGCAGCCACGCCGCGCCGAAGGTGGCGATCGCGCCGAGGCTGCCGGCCCGGCCGCGGCGGTTCAGCCACAGCGCCGCGAGCGTCAGCGCAAAGGCGACGCCGAGCGCCGCCAGCACCCACGTGCGGTACTCGGCATACAGTTCGGCCGGATTGCGGGCGCTGCCAAAGCGCGGCAGGAACATTGCGGCAAACGCGGCCACGACGAGAAAGAGCGCATAGCCGGCCAGATGACGGCGCAACTGGTCGCGCGTGACGAGCGGCAGATACATGCCGATCAGAAGCGCGATCGGCGGCGCGATGGGCAGCGTGTAGGAGAGCAGCTTCGAATGCGACGCGCTGAAGAACAGGAAGATGAAGACGGTCCACGTCAGCATTAGCGTGACCGGCGCGAAGCCGTTCGGCTGGCGCGGCAGGCGCCATGCGTGGCGCACGCTTTGCAGCGTCACCGAAAGCCACGGCAGGAAACCCACCAGCAGCACCGGCACGAAGTAGTAGAACGGTCCCGGACGGTTCTGCTCAGGCGTCAGATAGCGCTTGAACTGCTGAACGATGAAGAAGAAGTTCAGGAATTCCGGGTTGCGCTGCTGCACCAGCACGAACCACGGCGTGACGATCGCGAAAAAGACGATCAGCCCGCCGATCAGATGCAGACGCTTCCACACCGCCCAGTCGCGCGCGATCAGCGTATAGAGCACCAGCACGGCGCCCGGCAGGATCACGCCGACGAGTCCCTTGGACAGCACCGCCAGCGCCATCGAGCCCCAGCACACCCACATCCAGCCGCGCACGCAGCCGCTCGGGAGGTTGGGGCGCTGCGCAAGCAGCAGCGCGCAGAGCGTCAATTCCATCCAGAACGACAGGCCCATGTCGAGCGTGTTGAAGTGGCCCATCAGGTTCCAGTACGGCGAGGTCGCCAGCACGATCGCGGTGAACACGCCGGTTGCCGTGTTGAACACGCGTTGGCCGGTGAAGCCGACCAGCAGCACGCCGGCAAAGCCCGTCAGTGCGGTATAGAGCCGCGCCTGCCATTCGCCGATGCCGAACCACGCGAACGTGAGCGCGTTCGCCCAGGTCTGCAGCGGTGGCTTTTCGAAATACTTGTAGCCGTTGTAGCGCGGCGTGATCCAGTCGCCGGTGACGAACATCTCGCGCGCCATCTCGGCGTAGCGGCCTTCGTCGCTCGGCAGCAGGTGGCGCCAGCCGAGCGGCACGAACCAGATCACGGCGAGGGCCAGCACCAGCAGCAGAACCGTGGTGCGGTTGAGCGGTAGCCTCGTCGGCGTATCGTTCATGGATTTCAACCTTTATGGCGACGCCGCACAGGCGGCGAAGCGATGTTGTTCGGAAATGGCGACCGGCCTGCGGCGCGGCCATCAGCGAAGCGACCCGCGCTCTGCGGGCGCCCGTCTTCCGGGCGCGTGCATCAGACTCCCGACGCGGCGTTCGAGTTGCGTCCAACCGCAGCCCGATTCGACAGCGGTGGCTTCTTCACCTTCCGCCGACGGGCGCTGACGCGGCGCGCGGTTGCGCTCAGGCTGCCGGTACTGCCTTCGATGGCGCGCAGTGTACGTTATCGGCCCTGACGCGGCCAGGGCGTCCAGTCAGCGCCGGCGCCGCGAGGCCCCGAACAAGGTCCGCAGCGGGCTGCGGCGAATTGCTCCGGGCGGCCTCGCGGTACGGCTTCAGGCTTCGATCAGCAACGCGGCCGCGACCTTGCGGCCCTCGGCCATCAGAATGTTGTAGGTGCGGCAGGCGGCCTTGAAGTCCATCGTTTCGACGCCGATGCGCCTCGCCGTCAGCGCGGCTGTCAGGCGCGGATGCGGAAAGCGCAGCCGCTCGCCGCTGCCGAACACGACCACTTCCGGCGCGGAGTCGACCAGCATGGCGAAGTGCTCGGCGCTCAACTGCTCGAAAGAGGAAACGGGCCAAGGGATGACCGGTGCGTCCGGCAGCACGAGAAGGCTGCCCGAATGGCGCACCAGATTGATTTCGACATAGTCGGCGCCGTAGCCGGTGACGGTATTGAGGGCGCCGCTCGAATCCTGATGTAATTTCAAATTGGTTTTCCGAAGTCGTCGTGAGACATCATGCGTGTTGACGGCCTGACCGGGCGGGGCCCAGGCGGGGCGATTCGACGCGAATGGGGCACGCGAATGGGGCAGAAGCGGCCGAAAAGGCTTGCCGATGCGGTTGGTGCATTGCGGAAGTCGGCCAAAATCCGCTAAATTATAACTTTTTAGCCGCCTTGCGGCGCCCCTCGCTCATATGCCGCCACAAGCCGCGCTGAGTCGGCGGGTGCGGCCCACCGGCTACCCGCCTTGGTTTTACCCGCTTTCGGCCGCTGTTCGTCGGTTCTGTCTGCGTGCGTCAACGCGAGAAGAGTTCGCGAAGCGGCCTGCGCAAGGGCTCGACGATAGCTCGACGCGACAACGGCTCGACAACGGCTAGACGAACCGGCGCTGAGATTCGGCCTGAGACTCGGCCCGATTCGCGTGACGCCGGTCGCCGCTTGCCGTCGCCGGTCGTGCCGCGCCCGAATTCCCCCTATCGGCGAACCCGCCCGGCCCATTTTGCTGTTTGCGCGCGCCGGTTTGCCCAAGCCATCAACCAGGATGAAGTGCCCGCCGTGAAACCGATACTCAAATCCAACAAGTTGTTGAATGTCTGCTACGACATTCGCGGGCCCGTCCTCGAACATGCGAAGCGGCTCGAGGAAGAGGGCCACCGCATCATCAAGCTGAACATCGGCAATCTCGCGCCGTTCGGCTTCGACGCGCCGGACGAAATCATTCAGGACATGATCCTGAACCTGCCGGGTTCGTCGGGTTATTCCGACTCCAAGGGAGTGTTCGCCGCGCGCAAGGCGATCATGCATTACACGCAGCAAAAGGGCGTGCACGGGGTCGAGCTGGACGACATCTATATCGGCAACGGCGCGTCCGAGCTGATCGTGATGGCGCTTCAGGGCCTCCTGAACGATGGCGACGAGGTGCTGCTGCCCGCGCCGGACTATCCGCTGTGGACCGCCGGCGTGAGCCTGTCGGGCGGCACGCCGGTGCACTACATCTGCGACGAATCGAATAGCTGGATGCCCGACCTCGACGACATTCGCGCGAAAATCACGCCGAATACGCGCGCGCTCGTGGTCATCAACCCGAACAACCCGACCGGCGCGCTGTATTCGGACGAACTGCTGCTCGGCCTGATCGAGATCGCCCGCCAGCACGGCCTCGTGATCTTCGCCGACGAGGTCTACGACAAGATCGTCTACGACGGCAAGAAGCACACGTCGATGGCGGCGCTCTCCGAAGACGTGCTCACGGTCACGTTCAACAGCCTGTCGAAGAGCTACCGGTCGTGCGGTTATCGCGCCGGCTGGATGTTCATTTCGGGCCTGACCGCCGGCGAGAACCGCCGCCACGCGAAAGACTACTTCGAAGGGCTCGGCATTCTGGCTTCCATGCGTTTGTGCCCGAACGTGCCGGGCCAGTACGCGATCCAGACCGCGCTCGGCGGCTACCAGAGCATCAACGACCTGATCGTGCCGACCGGGCGCCTGTACAAACAGCGCGAACTCGCGTATGACATGTTGACGGCGATCCCCGGCGTGAGTTGCGTGAAGCCCGAAGCGGCGCTGTACATGTTCCCGCGGCTGGACCCGAAGATCTATCCGATCCAGGACGACCAGCAGTTCATCCTCGACCTGTTGCTGGAAGAGCGCGTGCTACTCGTGCAGGGCACCGGCTTCAACTGGAAAACGCCGGATCACTTCCGCGTCGTGTTCCTGCCGAACGTGGACGACCTCGCGGATTCGATCAACCGGATCGCGCGTTTCCTCGACGGTTACCGCAAACGTCACACGGCCTAGCGCACAATACGGCGCTAGGGCGCTAGGGCGCCAGGGCGCCAGGGCGCAACGCGCGGCGCGCTCACAGGCAATGCGGGCTGACGCCGCGCCGTGCGGAACGCGCCAGACCCGCGACCCGTTTATTTTTAATCACCTACTCGAAAACACACGCTGCATGGAACCGATCAAAGTTGGACTGCTGGGCTTCGGCACGGTAGGCAGCGGCACCTTCACGGTACTGCGTCGCAATCAGGAAGAAATCAAACGCCGCGCGGGCCGCGGCATCGAGATCGCGCGCATTGCCGTGCGCAATCCCGCCAAGGCGACAGCCGCGCTCGGCACCGAGGCCGGCACGGTGGCGCTGACCGATGACTTCAACGCGGTGGTCGACGACCCGTCGATCGATATCGTGGCCGAGATGATCGGCGGCACGGGCGTGGCGCGCGACCTCGTTCTACGCGCAATCAAGAACCGCAAGCACGTGGTGACCGCCAACAAGGCGCTGCTGGCCGTGCACGGCACGGAGATTTTCGAGGCGGCGCGCGCCAACGGCGTGATGGTGTCGTTCGAGGCGGCGGTGGCGGGCGGCATTCCGATCATCAAGGCGCTGCGCGAAGGTCTGACGGCCAACCGAATCCAGTACATCGCGGGCATCATCAACGGCACCACGAATTACATTCTTTCGGAAATGCGCGACCGCGGGCTCGACTTCGCAACCGCGCTGAAAGCCGCGCAGGAACTCGGCTACGCCGAAGCCGACCCGACCTTCGACATCGAAGGGGTGGACGCCGCGCACAAGGCGACCATCATGAGCGCGATCGCGTTCGGCGTGCCGGTGCAGTTCGACAAGGCTTACGTCGAAGGCATCAGCAAGCTCGCGGCGATCGACATCAAATATGCCGAGGAACTCGGCTACCGCATCAAGCTGCTCGGTATCACGCGCCGCACCGACAAGGGCATCGAATTGCGCGTGCATCCCACGCTGATTCCGGAAAAGCGCCTGCTGGCGAACGTGGAAGGCGCGATGAACGCGGTCGTCGTGCATGGCGACGCGGTCGGCACCACGCTTTACTACGGCAAGGGCGCGGGCGCCGAGCCGACGGCTTCCGCGGTGGTGGCCGATCTGGTCGACGTGACGCGTCTGCACACGGCCGACCCGGAGCATCGCGTGCCGCATCTGGCGTTCCAGCCGGACAGCCTGTCGAGCACCCCAATCCTGCCGATCGACGAAGTCACGAGCGGCTACTACCTGCGTCTGCGGGTGGCGGACGTGACCGGCGTGCTGGCCGACATCACGCGCATTCTGGCCGACACCGGCATTTCGATCGACGCGCTGCTGCAGAAGGAATCGGAGCAGGTCGACGCGAACGGCAAGGGCGAAACCGACATCATCCTGATCACGCACGAAACGGTCGAAAAGCACGTCAACGCCGCGATCAAAACGATCGAAGCGCTGAAGACCGTTGTCTCGCAAGTCACGAAGCTGCGCATGGAAGCGCTGAACTAGGCCGAACTATGAACTACCTGTCCACCCGCGGCGCCGGCGCCGGCGAGCACCACTCCTTTGCTGACATCCTGCTGGGCGGTCTCGCCAAAGACGGCGGCCTGTATCTGCCCGCCGAATATCCGCGCGTCACCACTGACGAACTGACGCGCTGGCGCACGCTGCCGTACGCGGACCTCGCCTTCGAGATCCTGTCCAAATTCATCGACGACATTCCCGCCGAAGACCTGCGCGCGCTCACGCGCAAGACCTACACGGCGGCAACGTACTGCAACGTGCGCGACGACGAAAGCGCCGCGCAGATCACGCCGTTGAAGGTGCTGGGCGTTGAAGAGGGCGCGCCGCTGTCATTGCTGGAACTGTCGAACGGGCCGACGCTCGCGTTCAAGGACATGGCCATGCAGTTGATCGGCAACCTGTTCGAATACGCGCTAGCCAAGCACGGCCAGACGCTGAACATTCTCGGCGCGACCTCGGGCGACACCGGCAGCGCCGCGGAATACGCGATGCGCGGCAAGAAGGGCATCAGCGTGTTCATGCTGTCGCCGCACAAGAAAATGAGCGCGTTCCAGACCGCGCAGATGTACAGCCTGCAGGACCCGAACATCTTCAACATCGCGGTGGAAGGCGTGTTCGACGACGCTCAGGACATCGTCAAGGCCGTCTCGAACGATCACGCGTTCAAGGCGAAGTACAAGATCGGCACGGTCAACTCGATCAACTGGGCGCGCGTGGTTGCGCAGGTCGTGTACTACTTCAAGGGCTACTTCGCGGCCACGAAGTCGAACGACGAGCGGGTGTCGTTCACGGTGCCGTCGGGCAACTTCGGCAACGTGTGCGCGGGTCACATCGCGCGCATGATGGGTTTGCCGATCGAGAAGCTGGTCGTGGCAACGAACGAAAACGATGTGCTCGACGAGTTTTTCCGCACCGGTATTTATCGCGTGCGCAAGGCGGCCGAGACGTATCACACCAGCAGCCCGAGCATGGACATTTCGAAGGCCTCGAACTTCGAGCGTTTCGTGTTCGATCTGCTCGGCCGCGATCCGGCGCGCGTGCTGCAACTATTCCGTGACGTCGAAGAGAAGGGCGGCTTCGATCTCGCCGCGAGCGGCGACTTTGCGCGCGTGCAGGAGTTCGGTTTCGTGTCGGGCCGCAGCAGCCACGAATCGCGCGTGGAGACAATCCGCGACGTGTTCGAGCGTTACGACACGATGATCGACACGCACACCGCCGACGGCCTGAAGGTCGCGCGCGAACATTTGCAGCCGGGCATTCCGATGATCGTGCTGGAGACGGCGCAACCGATCAAGTTCGGCGAGACGATTCGCGAAGCGCTGTTGCGCGAACCGGAACGGCCCGCGGCGTTCTCGGGCCTCGAATCGCTACCGCAGCGTTTCGAAGTGCTGCCGGCGGATGCGCAGCGCGTGAAGGACTTTATCGTCGCGAAGGTAGGCGAGTAAGTTGGCACGTCAGTAGGCGCATAAGCTGGTGAATAGTCGGCGCATCAGTCAGCCGCCATTGCCGTGACGCGCCACACCGCCTGGGGCGCGCCCAGTCTGTCGGCGCGCTTCATGCGCCGCATGTCAAAGGCGCTTGCCGCGAAACCCCGCGGCAAGCGCTCAAACACCAGAAATCCGCTCATAACGCCCCTTAGCCCAGACTTCCTGCTTCGACCGCTACAATATTCTTTTAACCTGCGGCTTCGAGACCAGAGATGTCCACACCCACGCCCCGCGCGCCGATGCTTGCCACCGCCGAAGCCTTGGCGACCCTGCTCAGCGCAGCGAGCCCGATTGCCGGCACAGAGTCGATCCCCACGCTGGATGCGCTGAACCGTGTTCTCGCGGCCGACGTCACCTCGCCGCTCGACGTCCCGCCGATGAACACCAGTTCAATGGACGGCTACGCGATCCGCAGCGCGGACCTGGCCGGTCAAGCCACCGGCCGCTTGCCGGTTTCACAACGCATTCCGGCCGGCCACGCGCCAGAGCCCCTGACACCCGGCACGGCCGCGCGTATCTTTACCGGCGCCACCGTGCCGCCCGGTGCCGACGCGATCGTGATGCAGGAGCAAACCGAAGCCAGCGGCGCCGAAGTCACGATCCTGCACAGCCCGCAGCCCGGTGAATGGATTACGGCGCAGGGCGCGGACATCCGCAGTGGCTCGGTCATCCTTCCGGCGGGCACGCGGCTCACGCCTCAGGCGTTGGGGCTTGCGGCCTCGGTCGGGTGCGCGGAACTCGTCGTGCGGCGGCGCGTCAAGGTAGCCGTCTTCTTCACCGGCGACGAACTGACCATGCCGGGCGAACCGCTGAAGCCCGGCGCGATCTACAACTCGAACCGGTTCACGCTACGTGGGCTGCTGGAAAAACTCGGCTGCGAAGTCACCGACTACGGCATCGTCGCCGATAAGCTCGACGCGACCCGCGCGACCTTGCGTGAAGCCGCCGAAGCACACGACCTGATCCTGACCTGCGGCGGCGTCTCGGTGGGCGAAGAGGACCACGTGAAGCCGGCTGTGGAAGCAGAAGGCCGTCTTGCAATGTGGCAAATCGCCATGAAACCGGGCAAGCCGCTCGCCTTCGGCGCAGTGCGCCGTGCGGCGCGGCGTGGCGAGACCGCGGCGGCGCCGGATTCGGCTGAAACCTTTTTCATCGGCCTGCCGGGCAATCCGGTGTCCAGTTTCGCGACCTTCCTGCTGTTCGTGCGCCCGTTCATCCTGAGTCTGGCCGGCGTGCAGACGGTTACGCCGCGCGCACTGTCGCTGCGCGCGGATTTCACGCAGAGCAAGGCCGACCGCCGCAACGAATTCCTGCGCGCGCGTATCAACCCGGCGGGCGGGCTCGATCTGTTCCCGAATCAGAGTTCGGCCGTGCTGACCTCGACCGTTTGGGGCGATGGCCTGATCGACAATCCGCCGAACCACGCGATCAGCGCCGGCGAGACGGTGCGCTTCCTTCCTTTTTCCGAACTGCTGAACTGAGGCCGGCGGTCGCCGGTGGCATCCCGATGAAGATTCAACTTCGATATTTTGCGAGCGTGCGTGAAGCGCTCGATCTGGCCGACGAAACGGTCGATCTGCCCGACGGCATTGCAACCGTCGGCGACGTGCGCGCCTGGCTGCGCGCGCGCGGCGGCATCTGGTCCGACACCCTGGCCGAGGGCCGCGCGCTGCGCATGGCTTGCAACCATGTCATGACCGGCGCCGGCACTCGCGTCACCGAGGGCTGCGAAGTCGCGTTTTTTCCGCCCGTCACCGGCGGCTGATCCGCCGCGCCGCTCCCAACTGCATAGGAGGCCCAGATGCCCGTTCGCGTCCAGACGGAAGACTTCGACCTCACCGCCGAGGTCGCCGGATTACGCGCGCGCAATCCGAAAATCGGCGCGGTCGCCTGCTTCGTCGGCACCGTGCGCGATCTGAACGACGGCAGCGCGATCGAGACGATGGAGCTCGAACACTATCCCGGCATGACGGAAAAGTCGCTGGAGGCGATCATCGTCAGCGCGCGCGAACGCTGGCCGGGCACCGAGGTGTTGATCGTGCATCGGGTCGGCAAGCTGTATCCGCTCGACCAGATCGTGCTGGTGGCGACGACGGCCGCGCATCGCGGGGATGCCTTCGCATCCTGCGAATTCGTGATGGATTATCTGAAGACCCAGGCGCCGTTCTGGAAGAAAGAAAAGACCGAGGCTGGCGAGCGCTGGGTCGATGCACGTGTCACCGACGACGCGGCGCTCGCCCGCTGGGGTATCGAATCGGATAATCGGTCCGAGGACTAGGCGCGGGTGCGCGCCGGTGGAATCCGGGTGTCAGCGGGGCCGCGAGTCTGTGAACAGCGAGCGTTTTGACGCCGCTCACGCCGCTCGCCGGCGCTCCTGACGGTTCAGGCTTGGCCGATGCCTGCCGGCCCGCTGCACGGGTTTAGAACGGCAGCCTCGCGCGCGTCTGCGTCATTCGTCCCGCGACCGGCCGACAATGCGCGTCGGAAACGGCTCACCTGGCGGGCGCGCCGCGTGAGCTGCCTCGTCAACATCGTGCGGTCGACGTTTGGGCGCAACGCGTTCCAGCAGCGCCTGTTGTTCCTCCGGGATCTTGTAATCCCAGCCGAAACGGCTCAACTGCAGACTCTGCGCGATGCGCAACGCCGGTTCCATGAAGCGGACCGCGGCGGCGGGCTGATAACGCGACTGCACCGTGTCCAGAAACAGATACAGCCAGCGGCTGAAGTGCTGCGGCTCGATGCCCTCGAGCGGCTGATGCGCCTGCTGCACGTTGCCGCGATATTGCTTCGCGCCCAGCACGAGGCTGCCCCAGAAGGTGCACATCTTGGGCAGGTGATCGTCCCAGCGGCCCGCGAGCGTTGCGTCGAAGACCGGACCCAGCAGCGCATCGGCGCGCACGCGATCGTAAAAGGCGTAGACCAGTTCGCGGATATTCGCCTCGGTGGGCTCGATGGCGCGTTCAACGACCGGCGCGGCGGGAAAAGACGGGTTCATGCAAATTCCAAAAGGTGCGGTTCTCGATTGTGCGTCGCCACACGGTGCCGCACTACGTCAGGAATGGCCTCAAACGGAGTCCAAACGAAAGGAAGTAGGCTGCGAATACCCCGCTTTTCGTAAGAATGCCCCACGCAGGAAACGTTACCATTACTGCCGAAACATACGCACCGCCTATCTGCGCAGAACAAGAAAATATGCGTAGCGCCTGCATCTTAGGGCGAAGCGACGGCCCACGGCAACCCTTGCATCGACGCGGTTATCCCCGGATCGCGGCTTGCGCTCATCGTGATACCTGCACCTATGAGACTGACCGACTATACGGATTACTCACTACGCGTTTTGCTATACCTCGCGGTTCGCGGCGAAGGGCTATCGACGATCCAGGATATTTCGGACGCGTACGGCATTTCCAAGAACCACTTGATGAAGGTCGTGCAGCAGCTCGGCGAACTCGGCTGGATCGAAACGGTGCGCGGGCGCAACGGCGGATTGCGGCTTACCGAGCAAACCAGCGCGCTGACGGTCGGCGAAATCGTGCGCGCGACCGAAAGCGACTTTGCGCTCGTCGGCTGTTTTCCAGACCAGCAAGGTGAGCGCCGCAGTTGCGTCATTTCACCGCAGTGCCGGTTGCGTGGCGCGCTCGAAGCGGCGCGTAATGCCTTTCTCTCCGAGCTGGACCGACATACCATTGGTGAGGTGGCACAGCCGCATGGCCCGCTGTCCGCGCTGCTCGGCTTGAGCAGCGTGATTCCGATCGTGCCGGTCGCGCCGGCCGGTGGCAATTCCGCGCCGCTTGCCTGAAAACGGTGAGGCAGTTCTCTTGCGTCCAAACGTTAAATATTCGTTGTCTGATGCAAAAAAGCGCTTGAAACCTGGATAAAACGCCTCATTTTGGTGGTAATCGAAATTGGAGGTCTCTTGATGAGAATCGACAAACTTACCACTAAATTCCAGGAAGCCCTGGCGGATGCGCAGAGTCTGGCCGTCGGCCACGACAATCAATACATCGAACCGGTTCACGTCCTGTCGGCGCTCGTCGCGCAGCAGGATGGTTCGGCACGCTCGCTGCTCTCGCGTGCCGGCGTGCATGTGCAGGCGTTGCAAACGGCGCTCGGCGACGCGATCACGCGTCTGCCGCAAGTGCAGGGCACCGACGGCAATGTGCAGATCGGCCGCGAGCTGACCGGCTTGCTGAACCAGGCCGATAAGGAAGCGCAAAAACTCAACGACACGTTCATCGCGAGCGAGATGTTCCTGCTCGCCGTCGCGGACGACAAAGGCGAGGCCGGCCGTCTCGCGCGTCAGCATGGGTTGTCGCGCAAGTCGCTGGAAAGCGCGATCGCCGCCGTGCGCGGCGGCTCGCAAGTGCATAGCCAGGACGCCGAAAGCCAGCGTGAAGCGCTGAAGAAATACACCGTGGACCTGACCGAGCGCGCGCGGGCCGGCAAGCTCGACCCGGTGATCGGACGCGACGACGAAATTCGTCGTTCGATCCAGATCCTGCAGCGTCGTACCAAGAACAACCCCGTGCTGATCGGCGAACCGGGCGTGGGTAAGACCGCGATCGTCGAAGGTCTGGCGCAGCGTATCGTCAACGGCGAAGTGCCGGAAACGCTCAAGGGCAAGCGCGTGCTGTCACTCGATATGGCGGCGTTGCTGGCCGGCGCCAAGTATCGCGGTGAGTTTGAAGAGCGTTTGAAGGCTGTGCTGAACGACATCGCGAAAGACGAAGGCCAGACCATCGTCTTCATCGACGAAATCCACACCATGGTCGGCGCGGGCAAGGCCGAAGGCGCGATGGACGCGGGCAACATGCTGAAGCCAGCGCTCTCGCGCGGTGAGCTGCATTGCGTCGGCGCGACCACGCTCGACGAATACCGCAAGTACATCGAAAAAGATGCCGCGCTCGAACGCCGCTTCCAGAAGGTGCTGGTCGACGAGCCGACGGTGGAAGCCACCATCGCAATCCTGCGCGGTCTGCAGGAAAAGTACGAACTGCACCACGGCGTGGATATCACCGACCCGGCGATCGTCGCCGCGGCTGAACTGTCGCATCGTTACATCACGGATCGGTTCCTGCCGGACAAGGCTATCGACCTGATCGACGAAGCCGCTTCGAAGATCAAGATGGAAATCGACTCGAAGCCGGAAGAGATGGACCGGCTCGACCGTCGTTTGATCCAGTTGAAGATCGAGCGCGAAGCCGTCAAGAAGGAAAAAGACGAAGCGTCGCAAAAGCGCCTGCAACTGATCGAAGAGGAAATCGAGCGGCTGGATCGCGAATATTCGGACCTCGAAGAAATCTGGACGGCGGAAAAAGCCGCGGTGCAGGGCAGTGCGCAACTGAAGGAAGAGATCGAGAAAACCCGGGCGGAAATCACGCGCCTGCAACGCGAAGGCAAGCTGGAGAAGGTCGCCGAGTTGCAGTACGGCAAGCTGCCGGGTCTCGAAGCGCAGTTGAAGGAAGTGACGCAGGCCGAGGCGAAAGAGCAGAACAATCCGACCCGTCCGCGCTTGCTGCGCACGCAGGTCGGTGCGGAAGAAATCGCTGAAGTCGTATCGCGTTCCACCGGCATTCCCGTGTCGCGCATGATGCAGGGCGAACGTGAAAAGCTGCTGCAGATCGAAGAGAAGCTGCACGCGCGCGTGGTCGGCCAGGACGAGGCGATCAGCGCGGTGGCCGATGCGATCCGCCGCTCGCGCGCGGGTCTGTCGGATCCGAACCGGCCGTATGGTTCGTTCCTGTTCCTCGGCCCGACCGGTGTGGGCAAGACCGAA
This sequence comes from Paraburkholderia sp. RL17-381-BIF-C, assembly GCF_046026435.1. Lineage (NCBI taxonomy): Bacteria > Pseudomonadati > Pseudomonadota > Betaproteobacteria > Burkholderiales > Burkholderiaceae > Paraburkholderia > Paraburkholderia sp. RL17-381-BIF-C. The sequence goes on from NZ_JARESX010000004.1 coordinate 136,828, forward strand.
CTGTGCAAGGCGCTTGCGTCGTTCCTGTTCGATTCGGAAGATCATCTGATCCGTATCGACATGAGCGAATTCATGGAGAAGCACAGCGTCGCACGTTTGATCGGTGCGCCGCCGGGATACGTCGGCTACGAAGAGGGCGGCTATCTGACCGAAGCCGTGCGTCGCAAGCCCTATAGCGTGATCCTGCTCGACGAAATCGAGAAGGCGCATCCGGACGTGTTCAACGTGCTGCTGCAAGTGCTCGACGACGGCCGCATGACCGATGGCCAAGGCCGCACCGTGGACTTCAAGAACACGGTGATCGTGATGACGTCGAACCTCGGCTCGCAGGTGATCCAGTCGATGGTCGGCGAGCCGCAGGAGGCGGTGAAGGACGCGGTCTGGGAAGAAGTGAAGCTGCACTTCCGGCCCGAGTTTCTGAACCGGATCGACGACGTCGTGGTGTTCCATGCGCTCGACCGTTCGAACATCCAGTCGATCGCGCGGATCCAGTTGCAGCGTCTGCACGAGCGGCTTGCCAAGCTCGACATGCAACTGGTGGTGTCGGACGCGGCGCTCGAGCACGTGGGCAAGGTCGGCTACGATCCGCTGTTCGGTGCACGGCCGCTGAAGCGTGCCATCCAGCAGGAGATCGAGAACCCGGTCGCCAAGCTGATTCTGGCTGGCAAGTTCGGTCCGAAGGACGTGATTCCGGTCGAACTGGAAGACGGCAAACTGGTGTTCGAACGCGTCGTGCACTAAGCGAGACGCGCTCTGTGAACGGCGGAGCGGCAGCGGTCGAGCCGCTCCCGTCGAAATAAAAAACGTCAACGAAGGTGACTTCGTTGACGTTTTTTTTTGCTCGCTGACCGCACTGCGCTGGCGGCCTTGCGTGGCGTGTGGCGTGCGGCGCGGCCGCGCGCTTACGCCTGTGTGTTTAAGCAGCGGCTTAAGCGTTGCCCTTGCCGAACAGCGCCGACAGGCCGCCGAGCGCGCCGAGCACCGTGGTGGCGTTCAATTTGCCCTCGGCCGGCACTTCGCCTTCCGGCGTGGCCGCGTTGACGACGTGCGGCAGAATCTGCGAGAGCAGGCCGGTGACCTGATCCGGCTGCACACCGGCTTTTGCCGCGAGGTTGGTGACGGTCTCGGAGCCGAGTACGCTGTGCAGCGCATCAGGGGCGATCGGCTGGTTCTCGCCGTTGCTGACCCAGGAGGTCACCACGTCGCCGAGGCCTTTTTCCTTGAAACGGTCGATCAGGCCGTTCAGGCCGCCCGGCTGGTTATTCACGAATTCGAGTGCGGCTGCAACCAGGGCTTGCTGGCCACCGCCTTCGGGGGATTTGCCAACCAGGGAACCGAGTGTGTCGAGTAGGCTCATGACGGTCTCTCTTGAATGCCGACACGCGCTTGACGGGTCGGCGGGTAAAAACGCCGCGCGTTTGCGCGGCGCCGTGGAAGGAAGGCGGGAGGCGGCGGGACGGGCCGGTGGGTTCGTCGCACGAGATCACGCGCGAAGCACTCAGCCCGTTACGCCGCCGACGCTCAATCCTGTTTCGTACTCCGTCTCATGCGCGTCCGGTCCGCGAACTGTTCTGTTCAGGCACCACCCGAGGCCGCCGCAGCCGATGCGGCCTTGCTCTTCTTCGCTTTCTTCTTCGAGCCCTTGGCGTCGGAAGCGTCAGCCGGCGCCGCCGCGCTCGCGCTGGCCGGCGCGGAAGCCGCTGCCGCCTCGGCCTTGCTCTTCTTCTTCGACTTGGACGCCTTCGCACCCGAAGCGTCCGCTGGTGCGGCGGGCGTCGTGGTCGCGGCCGTGGCTGGCGCCGCGGTAGTGGCGGCCGGCGCTGCCTTGCTTGTGGCGGTGCTGCCCGCCTTGGTGGCGGGTTTGGCGCCGGTCGGCGGGGTGGACGAGCCGTTGATCGTCAGGCCGGCCGCTTCGAGGTTGGTCACCGATTTGGTGCCGATGCCTTTGACGCGCGTGGCGAGATCATCGGCGTCCTTGAACGGGCCGTTCTTGGTGCGTTCGTCGATGATCGCTTTCGCATGCACCGGGCCGATACCCTTGACCGATTCGAGCGCCGCCTGATCGGCGGAGTTCACTTCGACGGCCGCCGCAAAACCGGCCGACAGCGACAAAGCCAAAGCAAGGCAAAGCATTAAAAGCTTCTTCAGCATGGCAAGCACTCCATTGAGGGCAAAAAAAGTTAGCCACTAAGGGACAACTCGAGACAACTAGTAACGACTGGGGACGACGCGTTGTGTAGCACGCGCTGCGCTTAAGCATAGAACAAATTGCGCGCCCTTATTTGCGAACGCGGACGATTTATACCGATCGATTGATGACAAGTAAATCAATGTGAACGAGATTTAAACCTTTTGCCTAGTGATTAGGCTCTGGTGAGTTTATCGATCAAATCCACACGCCATAAAAAAATGACAGCGCAGACAAATGACAGCATGCCGCGCTTGACTTAGAGTGCACTCGAAGTCCTAACCTGAGTTCCGTCATGTCGAATATCTCGAAAGCACTCACCATCGGGCAGGTCGCTGAAACGATCGGCGTCTCGACGCATACGCTGCGCTACTACGAACAGGCAGGCTTGATTCGCGCTGTCGGGCGCACGCAGGCGGGGCATCGCCTGTATTCGCCAGCCGATCTCGACTGGCTGCTGTTCGTGATGCGGCTCAAGGCGACCGGCATGCCGATAGCCGGCATGCAGGCGTTCGCGACGCTGCGCGCGCAAGGCCAGCCGACGGTGGACGCGCGCCGCGACATGCTGGTGGCGCATCGGGATGCGGTTTTGGCGCGGATCGCCGAGTTGCAGGTCAATCTCGGCGCGATCGTCGACAAGATTGCGTACTACGAGGCGGCGGGGCGCGCATCCGCCATGGATCGCTCGACACGACAGACCGGCGAAACCCACTCGCATTCACATTCGGAAGAGGACTCACCATGGACCACGCACACAACGACCGCTACACCCGAGGCTGGGACAAACTGAAGGAAATCGACGGCTCGGCCGGCGAGCAGGTGATCGCCGCGCTCGCGCCGATCGCGCCGGATTTCGGGCGTCTGCTGATCGAATTCGGCTTCGGCGATATTTACAGCCGCCCGCAACTCGATCTGCGCGCGCGAGAGATCGCGACGATTGCGTCGCTCGCCACGCTAGGCTGCGCGCAGCCGCAGTTGAAGGTGCATATCGAGGCGGCGTTGAACGTCGGCTGCACGCGCGAGGAGATCGTCGAGGTGTTCATGCAGATGGCGCTTTATGCGGGCTTTCCGGCGGCGCTGAATGCGCTGTTCGCCGCGCATGAGATTTTCGAGCGGCATGATCGGACGATGCCTAACTCGCAAGCTGTGAGGGCGGGGCAGGCGATGGAGGCAGACGCGCTCGCTGGTTGAGGTCGCGCCTGCGGGCGGCGATGCCAGGGGTAGGGCAGGCGGCTGCTTTGCGCAGCCGTTTTCTTGCGCTGGCAACGCAACTAACAGTCAATTATTGATAACCCGCCCAACAGCGCGTTTGCGGTCGACCAGTGCGCTACAGGTTCAGCAGCGAGAAGCCTCGCGATCTTACGGCCTGCGAGCGCCCTGTCACGCGGCCGAATCGACCCGAAGCGCCGCATCGGCATGCAAATGCCGTTTGCTCACGACCCGCCAGTAAATCAGCAAGCCAATGCCGGCAATCGCCAGGCTCAGCGTATTCGCCACCCAGAAGCCGCGCGCGCCAGTCAGCCATTCCGGCATTGTGCCGGTCACGTTGAAGCCGAGCGCATAGCCGCCACCGAGCCCGACGCCCCACAGCGCTACCGCGTAGATCACGGTCGGCACGACCGCCACTTTGTAGGCGCGCAGCACGAACGCGGTGGTGATCTGCAAAGCATCGAAAACGTGATAGCACGCGACGATCAACACCAGCGGCAACGCCGCGGCCACGACCTGCGCATTCGGCGTATAGCCTTCGATGATATAAGGCCGCAGCGCCAGTACGATCGCGCCGTAACAGCAGGCGATCGCCACGGCCATCATGATGCCGTGACGCGACAGCGTGCGCGCCGCTTCCGGGCGATGCGCGCCGAGCGCCTGCGCGACCAGCGTCGACGAAGCAATGCCGATCGACAGTGGCGTCATGTACAGCACCGCGCCGATATTGCCGGCGATCTGGTGGCCGGCGAGCGTCGTCGTGCCGAAGCGCGCGATGAAGAGCGCCATGAACGTGTAAGAGGTGACCTCGATCAGGTACGACAGGCCCATCGGAATGCCTAGCTGCAGTTGCGCCGCCTGGCGCCGCCAGACCGGCCAGCAGAAGCGCGAGAAGATGGCGAACGGCGTGAATACATCGACGCGCGTCAGCAGGATCATTCCGAGCACGGCAAGCGCCCAGTTGATCAAGGTGCTGGCGAGCGCGCAACCGGGGCCGCCCAGCGCCGGGACGCCCAACCCGCCGAAGATGAACCACGTATTGAGCGGCACCTTGAGCAACAGCGCGCCGATTTGAAGGATCATCACGAGCCGCGGCTTGCCGACCGCATTGGTGACCGAACTGTAGACACGAAAGGCGAGACCGGCCGGCAAGCCGAAGGCCAGAATCCGCAGATAGGCGACCGTGCGGTCGTGCAACGCGTCGGGCACGCGCGCCAGTTGCAGCACCGGGCCGGGAAAAAACAGAATCAGGAAACCGATCACGGTCAGCGCCAGCGCAAGCCACAGGGCCTGGCGAACTTCCTCGCCGATTTCGCTGTAGCGGCGCGCGCCGTAGAGTTGCGCGGTAATCGGCTGCAGTGCGGTGAGAATACCCGTCAGGCCGATGTAGACGGAAATATAGATCGATGAACCGAGGCCGAGCGCGGCCAGGTCGACTGCCGAGAAACGGCCGACCATCGCCGTGTCGATCACACCGAACGCGATAATCGCGAGTTGGCCGATCAGGACCGGCCATGCTAATGCGGCGATTTTCCGTACATCGGCGAGCATGCTCAGTTGGACTTCTTGTGCCAGTTACGGCGTTTGACGACTGGCGGCTTCGGACGGTCGATGCGCACGTACAGGCGGAAGCGCTCGTCGCGGTCGGCCACGCGGCGGCCTTCCCACACGAGCTTCCAGACGAAGTCGGACATCGCGCTCGGTTCGCCGTAGTCCTGAGTATCCTGGCGCAGGATCACGTCGCAGTCCTGGTCGAAGGAAAAATGCATATCGCCGAAGTAGGCAAAGGTCGCGATCTGCGCATTGCCGAGGCGCACCGGCGAAATGCAGGTGTAGTCGTCCGGCAGATGGGCGGAGATCTGTTCGGCAACGTCTTTATAGGTCCGGCTGTAGTTGACGACCGGCAGCCACAGCGTCATGAGCAACACCCACATCAAGGTGGTGCCGGCGCTCGAGAGCACCACGCTGCGCCACAACACTTTCGGGTGACGGGCAAGACGCCATTGCACCAGCACGAACCAGCAGACTGTCACGGCGACCGCGCACACAAACGACAGAATCTTGAACTGCGGCGCGAAGCCCGGCGCGAGACGCGCGAGGTTGCGCGCGAGCGGATGCGGAAAACCGGTCAGTCCCGCGATATAAACCAGCCACACGAAGCTGCCGAGAATCGTGAAGCTCAGGAGGGCGAACCAGTCGATCGCGTTGATCGCACCGCGCTTGAGCGTAGGCAGCGCGAACGCGGCCAGCACGGCGAGCGGCGGCAGCAGCAGCATGTAAAGCCGGTTCGACTGGTGGCTTTGCAAAACGACCAGCACGAACAGCGGCCCGATCACCGAAAGCGGAATCGCCACATGCGGCGCGCGGCGCAGGCCGGACCAGCTGAACCACGCCCAGAGTGCCAGCGGCCACGCCGGCCACGTGAAGAGCGGCAGGTTTTTCAGCGCGTAGCCGGCGACCGAGCCCGGCGGTCCGGCGAACGAACTCAGGCTGACGTGCACCCACTGATTGAGATACCAGACGGCGTCGTCGGGGAAGGTGGCGAGCGCGGCGACCGGCCATGCCGCCGACAGCACGAGCGCCACCGGCAGGCCCGCCAGCAAGAGCCAGCGCGAGCGCGTTTCGCGCACGATCAGGGTCATCGCCAGCGTGCCGAGCAGCAGCGCGCCGACCAGCACCGGGCTGCTGGCCAGGGTCACGAACGCGATGGCGAGACCCCAGATCAGCGCGCCTTGAATCGGCTTGTCGATCATGCGCACGAGCCCGTACACGAGCATCGCGATACCGCAGAACTGCGCGAGCTGCGGTGTGGTTTCGTGGCCGCGCTCGGCGAGACCGAAGCAGGCGAGCAGAATCAGCAGTGCGCCGTCGGCGAGGGTGCGGCCGTAGTCGCGCGGTTCCGGCTCGCCGCCGAATGCGTATTTGAATGGCTGAACTTCGGCGCGCCGGCCGAGCAGGTAAGCCGCATACCAGACAAACGCGCAGCCCGCGCAAAACAGCAGGCCGGTAAAGACGCGCGAGGCGTTGCTCGCATCGACCCACGGCGCGAGCGCGCGGATCGCACTGGCGCCGAACCAGTAGCCGAGCGGGCCGTCTTCAGTGAGGTATTTGCCGACCAGATTCGGCAGAAGCCAGTCGTGCGCGCTGCCGTTCGCCATGGTCCACATGACGCCGAAGCCGGCTGCATCCTCGTTCTTCCACGGATCGCGGCCGAACAGTCCGAACGATGCGTAGACGATACAGATGGTCAGCAGCAGCCAGCGCGGCAACGCACTGGTCGCTGAGGCAGTGAGGCGAACGGCAGGTCTCATGCGGTGTGTGGATATCGGATAAGCGGTGCAGCCGGGACCGGACGGCATGTCCGGCTGGAATGGCCAATTTGGAGCATCCGGCATTGTAGTCGTGCCGTGCGATGCGCGTCACGGCCGGTAACGGCTCGCAACGTGATTCGACAGGCGGTAACACGGGTTCGGCAGTGCGCCGCGCTCGCTTTCGACCATTGACGACGAATCGGCAAGGCGACAAAAAAGGGCAGCTCGCGCTGCCCTTTTTGCTCCTGCTTCGCTGCTCGCCCGACCGGCTGAATTGGCCGAGCCGGCTGAACTGGCGAGGAGGCGGGTATTACTTCGCTGCGACCTTGCCGGTAGCGCGCGAGCCAAACTTGTTGCGGAACTTCTCGACGCGGCCTGCCGTGTCCATGATCTTTTGCTGACCGGTGTAGAACGGATGCGATTCCGACGACACTTCGATCTTGGCGAGCGGGTAGGTCTTGCCTTCGAATTCGGCGGTTTCACGCGTCTGGATTGTCGAGCGCGTCACAAACTTGAAGTCGTTCGACACGTCGATGAACAGAACTTCGCGGTAATCCGGGTGAATGCCTTCTTTCATGGTCTTTCCTTTAATCTGGCGGTAGCCAACCCGCGTGCGACCGTCTTTGAACGGACCGCATCTAGGCGCGAGCCACTTGCCTATGGTCGAAAAACGGCGATTATGCCAGAAAATCAGTCGCTTGACGACTTTTGTGCCAGCCTTTTGCGAGCCGTGTGCGCTGATTTCGCGGCGTTCCTGCCGGATCGCGGCCGTGGAGCGCTACGGCGGCCGGGCCTTGTCTGGCGGGCGTTGCGCGTCAGCCTGCAGGGAACGTCACGCCGACTCGCGCCGGATCTTGCCGGTAGTATCGTGCCAGCAGCCGGTAAAGCTCCGGATATTCGGCTTCGAACGCCTGCGGTTTGACAAACAGCGCCTCGCTGCAAACGGCAAAAAATTCCGATGGATGGTCCGCCGCATACGGATCGATCAGCGAATCGCGCTCGAATCTCGCCCAGCGACGCTCCGGCACCGCGTCGACTTTTGCGCAGAAGTGGTCGTACGCATGGTCGAATACGTCGGCCCACGCCTGCGCATCGAGCGGCGCGTGCCAGCGGCGCATCAGCGGCGGGTGGCCGTCCGCCTCGCCATTCAGCATGTCGATCTTGTGCGCGAATTCGTGGATCACGACGTTGTAGGCGTCCGTGCCGTCCGTCATTTGCGCGTCTTCCCATGACAACACCACGGGGCCGCCTTCCCACGCTTCGCCGCTCGCGTCCTGCTCGACCTCGTGCACTACGCCATCTTCGTCCTCGACGGTCTTGCGGATCACGAATTCGCCCGGATAGACGATCACGCCGACCCAGCCGCGATAGAGATCGAGGCTCAGGTTCAGCACCGGCAGGCACGCCTGGGCGGCGATCGCCACGGTCATTGCGTCGGTGAGCTCGAGTTCGTGCGCGGTCGAAAATTCCTTTTGCGCAAGGAACAGGCTCGTCAGCTCACGCAAACGCACGAGGTCTGGCGCATCGAGATGCGCGAGAAACGGCAGGCCGTCGAGCGTGGCTTGCCAGAGCGAGTCGTCGATCGCGTAGTCGCGCAACGCGCGCTCGCGCCGGCGTGTGCCGAGCCATTGAGTGAGTTTCGAGAGCATGGCCTGATGCAACCTCTAGTCGATCTGTTTTTGCCACGCGGCGAAAATGCCGCCGCATATCGCCACGCCGGCGAGGAAGTAGAAGCCGTCCAGCGAGGCGAGAAAGCTGGCCTGTTGCGCGACCGTACGGCTGATTTCCACGATGGCCAGCGAGTGCGCTTCGGACGGCGAGCGGCCGGCGGCGGCCAGGCCTCTCGTGAGCGCGGCTAGCGAGTTCTGGAATAGCGGATTGTACGGATTCACGAACTCCGCGAGGCGGGTTTCATGCAGCGCCTGCCGATGCTGCTCGACGATGATCATGGAAGCGGTCGCGAACGAGATCGTCACCTGCCGCACGATGTTTTTCAACCGGTAGCCGTGCGTGAATTCTTCAATGGCGAAAATTCGGAAAGTCAGATTAGCCACCGGCAGCACGATGAACAACAGCAGCAGGCCGCGCAACAACAGCGGGACGATCAACGCCGCTTCGCCGACGCCGGGCGACATGCGCGTCATCCACGCCGCGGCGAACGCGGCCACCGCGAAACCCGGCACGATGATCCACTTCTTGCGCGGCAGCAGTTTCGCATAGCGCAGATAGACGAACAGGGCGCTCGCCGAAATCAGCGATGTCACGCCGACCAGTTGCCCGGTGTTTTCGACTGGATAGCCAAGACCGCCTTCGAGAAAGCGCGAGATCAGAAAGCCGAACACGGTCGAGATGTAGTAGTAGAACATGTAGAGCACGAGCCCGGCCTGGAACACCTTCTCGCGCAGTGCATGGAGGCGCACGAGCGGCGCCGGATGGTGCCACTGATGATAGGCGAACCAGCCCAACGCGACGATCCCGGCGACGGTCAGCAGGATCAGCCCGGGTGAGGCGCTGAACAACTGGAAGCGCACCTGCTGCATCACGATCTGCAGGGCGCCTTGTGCGAACGCGAAGATGAGGTACGGCCAGAAATGCGCGGCGCCGCGTTCTTCGGGCAGGCGGTTGCCGGAGTCGGGCAGCGCGAGCAAGGCCAGAACGGCGAACAGCAAGCCCACGGGCGCCGTGCACGCGAACAGCGCGCGCCAGCCGAAATGCGCGATCAACTGACCGCCGATCAGCGGCGCGAGCGCACTGCTCAGGACGATCAGCACGAGGAACGCACGGGTGGCCGCGGGCCGCTGCTGCGGCTTGAAACTCATCTGGATCAGGATGCGGCAGGTGCCCATCATCGGCCCGATGAAATAGCCCTGCATGCCGCGCGCGAACGCCAGTTCGATCGACGATTCGCACAACGCCGCTGCCACCGCGCCGGCGCAATAGAACACCATGCAGCCGGTCACGTAGCGCCGGTAGCCGAAGCGCTCAACCCACCATTGTTGCTGCAAAATGCCCAGCACCGCCGCGACCGCATAGGCACTCGACGCCCAGACGAGTTCGTCGGGCGATGCATTGACGCCGCCGGCAATATAGCTGGTGAAGAACGAGAAGATCGAGTTGTCGAAATAGTCGAGGCCGGTGACGACGGCCAGCACCCAGGGGAAGAAATCGCCGCGCAGTTTCTCGACACTGAACAGCGGTGTCCGGCACGACGTCGTACTCATGAGGATTCGCCCGGCGAGGAGTCGCCCGGCGTGGATTCGCCCGGGGTCTTGCCGCGCTTTGCGTGCGGCGTACCGCTCCCCCTGGCGCGTGCGTTGCGGCGCTGCTCGAGCAACGCGTCGGCATTTTCGCCAGCGAGGCGCCGCCGGAGATAGTCGAGGTCGGGGCTCAGTTCGGCGCGCAGCTTCTGCGCTTCCTTCAGTTCGCGCCGCATGCTTTCGATGCGCGCGTCGAGCGCTTTAACCTGTTGGGCGATGGCGTCGTGAATCTGCTGCAGCGATTCGGTCGAGTAGCGGTTGCGACCGTCAACGGGTTCGAGCGGTTGCTTGAGCATCTCGGTAATGCCGTGCAGCGAGAAACCGAGCGAGCGCAAACGCAGAATGCGGCTGAAGCGCTTAAGGTCTTCCTCGTCGTAGAGCCGGTAGCGGCCCTCGCTGCGCGTGGGCGAGACGAGGCCGCGTTCCTCGTAGTATTTCAGCGTACGCGGTGTGACGCCGAGGCGTTCGGCGGCGTCGCGCACGGTCAGCAGAGTGGGTGAGTCCTTCGACATGGCATGTGGCGTTTATGACGGACTGCCGGCATTGTACTCCAACGTGTACGTTCACGTACACGTTGACGGCTCGACGGTGTTGATGGCTGAAAGCCGGTTGGGTGAGTTCGCCGCGCCGGGGCGGCAAAAGGCGGACGAAAAAAAGCCGCTCGTTTGCGGCGAGCGGCTTTTGATGCGATGCAGATGATGCGGCTAGTGCGGCTAAATCAGCCCAAGGCTTTAGCTGCCACCACCACGGCGCATCATGTCGAAGAACTCGGAGTTGCTCTTCGTCTGACGGATTTTGTCGAGCAGGAATTCCATCGACTCGACTTCGTCCATGTCATGAATGAACTTGCGCAGCACCCAGATCTTTTGCAGCACTTCCGGCTTGATCAACAGTTCTTCGCGGCGCGTGCCGGACTTGTTCAGGTTGATCGACGGATAAACGCGCTTTTCAGCAAGGCGACGTTCCAAGTGCACTTCCATGTTGCCGGTGCCCTTGAATTCTTCGTAAATCACGTCGTCCATACGGCTGCCGGTTTCGATCAGCGCCGTGCCGATGATGGTCAGCGAGCCACCTTCTTCGATATTGCGCGCGGCGCCAAAGAAGCGCTTCGGACGTTGCAGCGCGTTGGCGTCGACACCGCCCGTCAGTACCTTGCCCGAGGCCGGCACGACGGTGTTGTAAGCGCGCGCAAGACGCGTGATCGAGTCCAGCAGAATCACGACGTCGTTCTTCATTTCGACGAGGCGCTTGGCCTTTTCGATCACCATTTCGGCGACTTGAACGTGACGGGCAGCCGGTTCGTCGAACGTGGAGGCGATCACTTCGCCCGCCACCGAGCGCTGCATTTCGGTCACTTCTTCCGGGCGTTCGTCGATCAGCAGCACGAACAGCACGACATCCGGATGGTTCTGCTTGATCGCGTGAGCGATGTGCTGAAGCATCACGGTCTTACCCGACTTCGGCGATGCGACCAGCAGGCCGCGCTGGCCTTTGCCGATCGGCGCGATCATATCGATGATGCGGCCCGTGACGTTTTCCTCGCCACGCATTTCACGTTCGAGCAGCAGCACCTTGTTCGGGTGCAGCGGCGTCAGGTTTTCGAACATGATCTTGTGCTTCGAGGCTTCCGGCGGCTGGCCGTTGACCTTGTCCACCTTCACCAGCGCGAAATAGCGTTCGCCGTCTTTCGGCGTGCGTACTTCGCCTTCGATCGTGTCGCCCGTATGCAGGTTGAAGCGGCGGATTTGCGACGGGCTGATGTAAATATCATCCGTGCTGGCGAGGTACGAGGTTTCCGGCGAACGCAGGAAGCCGAAGCCGTCCGGCAGCACTTCGAGCGTGCCGTCGCCGAAGATCGTGTCGCCCGTTTTGGCTCGTTTTTTTAGAATGGCGAACATCAATTCCTGCTTGCGCAGGCGGTTCGCACTTTCGATCTCGAGGCCATTGGCCATCTCGATCAATTCGGACACGTGCAGAGTCTTAAGCTCGGATAAATGCATACGGAGAACCCGCAGGAGAAGGTGCGACGAAATGAAATCTGGGAGGAGAGTGAGCGGAACCGCTCAAGGACTTACACGTCTTTTCGACGTTTTGCGGATTCTAGCATAGCACACGCCAATTTCCGTCAGTGCGACGGCATGGCATCTTTCTTGTTGAGCGTGTTGCCGGCTGACAACACGCTCAACGCGACTCGCCCGCGGGCCTCAGAGGCCCCCGAGCGTGCCGATGCGCCGCATTTACAGGTTGCCGTCGAGGAACGCGGTGAGTTGCGATTTCGACAATGCGCCGACTTTCTGTGCGGCAACAGCGCCGTTCTTGAAGAGGATCAGCGTAGGAATGCCGCGCACGCCGAACTTGACCGGCGTCGATTGGTGCTCGTCGACGTTGATCTTGGCGATTTGCAGGCGATCGGCGTAATCCTTCGCGACTTCGTCGAGGATCGGCGCGATCATCTTGCACGGGCCGCACCATTCAGCCCAGAAATCGAGCAGCACGGGTTTATCGGATTTCACGACGTCCTGTTCGAACGATGCGTCGCTAATATGCTTGATTTGTTCGCTCATTGTATGAATACCTCTATCGGTTCGAGGCCCGCCTGAATTGCTCGCCACGATACGTCTAAACCTAAGGAAACTTCCGTTCGCTTTGCCGCAATCGAAGCCTTGCCGACACACGCCGGAAAAGGTGAGCACGGTGAACACCTGTTACGGAATATGCAGAAGGCTCGCTCTCGCGGGTCATCCGTATGGCAGTTTAGCTTAATTCGCTATGCGTTGCCGGGGGCGATAGTACTCATCAGGGGCAGCGGGGCCAACGGCTGCCGATGAAGTGCCACCGTGTTTCATCAACCATGACGCCACCTATGTGGTGGCCCGGCCGCCAAACTCAAGTGGCATTGTCGGCGCCGGCCTCGACCTGCGCCCGCCGTTGTCTATATATGGTGCGAAGGTTGCGATTCAGCGCGCCATTCGCACTTTGGTCGTATTAACAGTCGCGCGACGGGCCAAGCGATGATAGAATGTTTCGTGACGGGCCTCCTCGCATGGAGGTGCGGTCAACCTGGTCAGGTCGGGAACGAAGCAGCCACAGCCGTTTTCCACCAGTGCCGAGGGTCAGGCTCGTCACCCTTCCTTTTTGTTTTTCGTTGTTCTCTAGTTGTTCGTTGTGCGGGTTCTGCCGCAAAACTTTCCATCTCCTGTTTTACCCTGAGTGCCGACGCATGCCGCCATGCTGTGTGGTGAGTCTTCGCGCGCCTCGTCTATTTTTTTCTATCGGTTCATTAGGCAGTTTCAATCAAGTGGCAGCATGCGTTCGTGCGCTGTCGCGAATCGGTTTTGCGCGGCATTGTTACTGATACAATTTCCGGATGACCTATCAAGTTCTCGCACGCAAATGGCGGCCGAAGGATTTCGCTTCGCTCGTCGGACAGGAGCACGTGGTGCGCGCGCTCACGCACGCGCTCGACGGCGGCCGTCTGCACCATGCCTATCTGTTTACCGGCACGCGCGGCGTCGGCAAAACCACGCTGTCGCGCATCTTCGCCAAGGCGCTGAATTGCGAAACCGGCGTGACCTCCACGCCGTGCGGCGTGTGCCGTGCGTGCCGCGAGATCGACGAGGGCCGCTTTGTCGATTATGTGGAGATGGACGCGGCGAGTAATCGCGGCGTCGACGAAATGGCGGCGCTGCTGGAGCGCGCCGTGTATGCGCCGGTGGATGCGCGCTTCAAGGTCTACATGATCGACGAAGTGCACATGCTCACCAATCACGCCTTCAACGCGATGCTGAAGACGCTGGAAGAGCCGCCCGCGCACGTCAAGTTCATTCTCGCCACCACGGACCCGCAAAAGATTCCGGTCACGGTGCTCTCGCGCTGTCTGCAATTCAATCTGAAGCAGATGCCCTCCGGCCATATCGTCTCGCATCTCGAGCACATTCTCGGCGAAGAGAAGGTGCCGTACGACGCCCAGGCGCTGCGCCTGCTCGCGCGCGCGGCCGACGGCTCGATGCGCGACGCGCTTTCGCTGACCGATCAGGCGATTGCCTATTCGGCCAATCAGGTGAATGAAGAAGCGGTGCGCGGCATGCTCGGCGCGCTCGATCAGAGCTACCTGATTCGTCTGCTCGACGCGCTTGCCGATGGCGATGGCGCTGCGGTCCTCGCGGTGGCCGACGAGATGGCGTTGCGCAGCCTGTCGTTTTCGACGGCGTTGCAGGATCTGGCGAGTCTGCTGCATCGGGTCGCGTGGGCGCAGTTCGCGCCGTCGTCGGTGCTGGACGAGTGGCCTGAGGCGAGCGATTTGCGCCGCTTTGCTGAAGCGCTCAGCGCCGAACAGGTGCAGTTGTTCTATCAGATCGCGACGATCGGCAGGAGCGAACTGGGTCTCGCTCCCGACGAATACGCCGGCTTCACCATGACGCTGCTGCGCATGCTGGCGTTCGAACCGGCGCCTACGGGCGGCGGCGGTGGGACGGTGGGTGGCTCGCGCGCGGCTGGCCAGGCAGGGTCGGGTGGGGCGAGGCGCACCAGTGCGCCGGCAGTGGCCGCTGAACGTGGCGCGTCGGGTTCGCCGGCGGTCACGGCTTCGAGCGCCGTGCCGGGAGCTCCGCGGGAGGCGCAATTGAACGTTGCCGCGCCCGTTCGTGAAACACAGTCTCGCGACGCTGCACCTGCTGACAAGGGCGCTGCGGTTCACGCATCGGTCGAATCCGCAACGCGTGCTGCGGAGCACGCCAATAATCCAGTTGAAGCGCGGGCGGCAGTTGGTGGGATTCAAGCGGCGCCAGCCAATTCCGTTCAGGGCACGTCAGCAGTGCAATCGCCTGCCGCGGAACCGGCAGTCATTGCCGAGTCGGCGGCGGGTGTTGACGAATCGAATTCGGCGCCGACGTCAGTGACCGCCCGAGCACCCGCGTTGGCGCCGTGGGACGACGCGCCCGCCAATCCGGTCGCGAATGACGTTTCCGTGGGCACTGGTCTCGGCGATCCGGCTTCGAATGAAGTCTCCGCAAGCGCGGGATTCAACGGTGCGGCTTCGAATGATTTTTCCGCAGCTGCGGGCCTTAACGAACCCGCTTCGAATGAAGTCTCCGCGACCGCAGCGCCCGATGACGCAGCACCCGCCTCTTCACTAAGCGCACCGGCAGCCGCCGCGCTCGCGCGCACGGAGCAAGCTGCCGCGGCGGCGCCGTCGCAAGAGCCGCCGCCCGCAGCCGACGCCGCGCCACGTCGCGCAGGTGGCGCGAGCGCTGCTCTCGACGTCTTGCGCAGCGCTGGTTTGAAGGTGTCCTCGGATCGTGGCCGAGCCTCTGCCGCCACTGCAGAGAAGCCCGCCGCGCCGGCTACGCCGAAACCGGCCGCACCGCGCGTGGTCGTTCCCGTGCCGACGCCGGGCACGCCGCGCCGTGCGCCGCAGCAGGACGCCGTGCCTGCAGCGCCTGCGGCTCGGCCGTCAGCGTCCGCGTCACCGGCCCAGCGTAGTGGCGCCGAGCAGAACGGCTCGTCGGTGCCGCCGTGGGACGATATGCCGCCGGACGAATACATGCCGCTCACGGCTGCGGACGAAGGCTATTATGGCCTGCCGGACGACGGCTACATGCCGGTGTTCGACAGCGGCCCGGACGACGTCCGCGTGAGTGCCGCGCCTACGCCGGCGCCGGTTGTCGATCAACGTCCGCTGCCGCCCGCCGTGCCGCTCGATGCGCTGGGCTTCAAGGGTGACTGGCCGGCGCTTGCCGTCGACCTGCCGCTCAAGGGCATTTCGTATCAGCTTGCGTTCAACAGCGAACTGATGGCGCTCGAAGGCAACACGCTCAAACTGAACGTGCCTGTGCCGCAGTATGCCGAAGCCTCGCAGGTCGCCAAACTGAAAACCGCGCTCGCCGACAGGCTCGGCCAGACTGTCGACGTGCTGGTCGAAGTCGGTCCCGCGCGCCGCACGGCCGCCGCGCATGACGCCGCCCAGCGCGCGCAGCGTCAGCAGGAAGCGGAGCGCGAGATCGGTGCCGATCCGTTCGTGCAGTCACTGATCCGCGAGTTCGGCGCGAGCATCGTGCCCGGCTCGATCCGCCCGATTACTCCGGACGCCGGCTCGAACGGCGCGCCGTCGGTCCACTGATTCGCCGCGCGATACGCCATTACGCGCCCGATTTCCGAATTTCACGCTATCAAGAAGGAGCATGTCCATGATGAAAGGCCAACTCGCCGGGCTGATGAAGCAAGCCCAGCAGATGCAGGAAAACATGAAGAAGATGCAGGAGCAACTCGCGCTGATCGAAGTCGAGGGGCAGTCGGGCGCCGGTCTCGTGAAGGTGACGATGACCTGCAAGAACGACGTGCGCCGCGTGTCGATCGACCCGAGCCTGCTTGCCGACGACAAGGACATGCTGGAAGACCTCGTCGCCGCTGCATTCAACGACGCCGTGCGCAAGGCCGAAGCCACCGCCCAGGAAAAGATGGGCGGCATGACCTCGGGCCTGCCGCTGCCGCCGGGCTTCAAGCTGCCGTTCTGACCGACGCCGCCGCAAGGCGGTGTCCGCGCCGCGACTGCTGTTGCCGCGGCGTGAATCGCGCCACAAAGCGCGAGCGGTGCGTGCTGTCGGTGCCGTAGCGGCTGCCAGCGCCGCTCGCGCTGTGCGCGTGTGCCGGTTTGATCCAACTGGCCGTGGCCTGGCCGAGATGCACCTCGCGCGCACCGGTTCGGGCCGTCGTCGGAATGATTGAAACCGATCGAATTACCTGTATCGCGACCCGTATAGCCGGCCACTACTCACTTCGACGCCGATCCGCATGAAACAACCCTCCGCCTTGTCGGCGCTCGTCGAAGCGCTGCGCGCGCTGCCCGGTGTCGGGCCGAAGTCCGCGCAACGCATGGCGTACCATCTGATGCAGCACGACCGCGAGGGCGCCGAACAACTCGGCCGCTCGCTGCTGTTCGCCACCGAGCATCTGCAGCACTGCGAGAAGTGCAACACCTTCACCGAAGCGCAGATCTGCGAGGTCTGTCTCGACGAGGAGCGCGATCCCACGTTGCTGTGCGTCGTCGAGACACCTGCCGATCAGATCATGCTCGAGCAGACCATGACCTATCGCGGGCTCTATTTCGTGCTGATGGGACGCCTGAGTCCGCTCGACGGCATCGGTCCGAAGGAGATTCATTTCGACCGGCTCGTCAGACGCGCCTCCGATGGCGTCGTCAAGGAAGTCGTGCTCGCAACCAATTTCACTAACGAAGGCGAGGCGACCGCGCATTACCTCGGGCAAACGCTCAAGGCGCGCGGACTCTCCGTCACGCGTCTTGCACGCGGCGTGCCGGTGGGCGGCGAACTCGAGTATGTCGACGCCGGTACGATTGCCCGCGCAATGCTCGACCGCCGCTCGATGTAGCGCAAGGCATCGGCCGGAACGCAACGCGGCGCGCGCCAGGACCAGAACCAAGGAGACACATGAGCGTCACCCCTGAATCAAACGCGAGCGCCGCGCCTCAGAACAAAACCGGCCCGCTCGCCGGCGTCAAGGTGCTGGAACTGGGCACGCTGATCGCCGGTCCGTTCGCCGCGCGCTTTCTCGGCGAATTCGGCGCCGACGTCATCAAGATCGAAGATCCCAAAGGCGGCGACCCGCTGCGCAAATGGCGCAAGCTCTATCCGGAAGTCGGCGGCACGTCGCTCTGGTGGGCCGTGCAGGCGCGTAACAAGAAATCCGTCACGATCAATCTGAAGGCCGAAGAGGGCAAGGAGATCGTGCGGCGCCTCGCGAAGGAAGCGGATATCGTCGTCGAAAATTTCCGGCCGGGCTTGCTGGAGAAACTCGGTCTCGGCTACGACGTGCTGTCCGCGGAAAACCCCGGACTCGTCATGGTGCGCCTGTCCGGCTACGGCCAGACCGGTCCGTATCGCGACCGGCCTGGCTTCGGCGCAATCGCGGAATCGATGGGCGGCTTGCGTCATATCACCGGCTATCCGGATTTGCCGCCGCCGCGTATCGGTATTTCGATCGGCGATTCGATTGCCGCGCTGCACGGCGTGATCGGCGCGCTGATGGCGCTGCATCACAAGCGGGTGAACGGCGGCAAGGGGCAGGTCGTCGATGTCGCGCTCTACGAGGCCGTCTTCAACATGATGGAAAGCGTGGTGCCCGAATACGGCGTGTACGGCATGGTGCGCGAGCGCACCGGCGCGTCGCTGCCGGGCATCGTGCCGTCCAATACGTATCCGTGCCGCGACGGCAGCATCGTGATCGGCGGCAATAGCGATCCGATCTTCAAGCGCCTGATGATCGCAATCGACCGCGAGGATCTCGCCAACGACCCGGCGCTCGCGCACAACGACGGCCGCGTGCCGCGCACCCAGGAGATCGACGGTGCGATCGCCGCGTGGCTTGCCACGCGCACCATCGACGAAGCCCTCGCCGTGCTGAATGCGGCCGACGTGCCGGTGGGCCGCATCTACAGCGTGGCGGACATGTTCACCGATCCGCAATTCATGGCGCGCCAGATGATCCAGCGCTTCAAGTGGCAGGACGGCCAGGAAATCACGCTGCCGTCGGTCACGCCCAAGCTCTCGGCAACGCCCGGCGAGACGCGCTGGCTGGGCCCGGAACTGGGTGAACATACCGATGAAGTCCTGCAGTCGCTAGGTTATGATTCTGACCACATTGCAAGGTTGCACGCGCAACAAATAGTTTGAGTGTGCACGCCGCGGCAAACAATAAAGCCGAAACAACGGACAACAAAAGTTTGGAGACTCGAGACCATGCAACGGAGAAGCTTTCTCGCCGGTACGGCCGCACTCGCGGGCGCCTCGCTCGCCGCGACACCGCTCGCTTTCGCGCAGGGCAAACCTGAAACCACCAAGGTGGCGATCGCGGTCGGCGGCAAGAACCTGTTTTACTACTTGCCGCTCACCATCGCCGAGCGTCGCAACTACTTCAAGGACGAAGGGCTCGAGGTCGAGATTTCCGACTTCGCCGGCGGCTCGCAGGCGTTGAAGGCGGCGGTTGGCGGCAGCGCGGACGTGGTGTCCGGCGCGTTCGAGCACACCTTGCTGCTGCAGGCGCAAAAACAGATGTTCCGCGAATTCGTCCTGCAGGGACGCGCGCCGCAGATCGTGCTGGCGGTCTCGAAGAAGACCATGCCGAACTACAAATCGATTGCCGATCTGAAGGGCAAGAAAATCGGCGTGACCGCGCCGGGTTCGTCGACCTCGATCATGGCGAGCTTTGTGTTGGCGAAAGCCGGGCTGACCGCGAAAGACGTCGCCTTCATCGGCGTGGGCGCGGGCGCCGGCGCGATCGCCGCGTTGCAGTCGGGGCAGATCGACGCTCTCGCCAATCTCGACCCGGTGATGACCAAGCTCGAACGCACCGGCGAGATTCGCGTCGTGTCGGATACGCGTACGCTCGCCGATACGCGCAGCGTGTTCGGCGGCGACATGCCGGCGGGTTGCCTGTATGCGTCGCAAAGTTTCATCACGAAGAATCCCAATACCACGCAGGCGCTGACCAACGCGATGGTGCGCGCGCTCAAGTGGCTGCAAACGGCGACCGGCAGCGAATTGATCAACACGGTGCCGGAAGGCTATCTGCTCGGCGATCGCGCGGTGTATCTGGACGCGTGGCAGCACGTGAAGGAAGCCATGTCGCCCGACGGCCTGATGCCGGCGGACGGCCCCGCGACCTCGCTGAAGACATTGCAGGCGTTCGACCCGAACGTCCAGGGCAAGCCGATCGATCTGTCGAAGACGTGGACCAACGACTTCGTCAAGAAAGCGCTGAGCACCGTCAAGGCGTGAGCCGGGTGAGGGCGAGCGGGCCGCGAGGCGGCGGCCACCACCTTCGCCGCGCTCGCCGCGGGCCCGTTTGCCATGACGCGATCACACACCGAATCCGATCTTCGAAGCGAGCTGAACGATGACAGTTGCCGCACTGGCGCTCGACAACATCACCTGCACGTTCGCTGCGCGCGACAATCGCGCGCAGCGCTACACCGCGGTGAAGGACACTACCTTGCGCATCGCGCCGGGCGAATTCGTCTCGGTGGTCGGCCCGACCGGCTGCGGTAAATCCACGCTGCTCAATGTCGGCGCGGGCCTGCTGGGTCCGTCGTCGGGCACGGTCAGCGTGTTCGGCGAGCCGCTTCAGGGCATCAACCGGCGCGCCGGTTACATGTTCCAGGCCGACGCGCTGATGCCGTGGCGCTCGGCCATCGACAACGTCATGGCCGGCCTCGCTTTTCATGGCGTGCCGCCCGCTGAAGCACGCGTGAAAGCCGACGAGTGGTTAAAACGCGTCGGCCTCGGCGGTTTCGGCGATCGTTATCCGCATCAACTATCGGGCGGCATGCGCAAGCGCGTCGCGATGGCGCAGACGCTGATTCTCGATCCCGACATCATCCTGATGGACGAGCCGTTTTCCGCGCTCGACATCCAGACGCGTCAGTTGATGGAAAACGAGTTGCTCGACCTGTGGGCGGCCAAACGCAAAGCGGTGTTGTTCATCACACACGATCTCGACGAAGCGATCTCCATGTCCGACCGCGTGGTGGTGCTGTCCGCCGGGCCTGGCACGCATCCGATCGGCGAATTCACGATCGATCTGCCGCGTCCGCGTGATGTGGCGGAAATCCGCGCGCATCCGCGCTTCGTCGAATTGCATGCGCAGATCTGGAGCGTGCTGCGCGATGAGGTGCTCAAAGGCTATCAACAGCAGCTCACGGCTGTTTAGGCGCGTCACGTCATTGCGTCACGTATTGGCGTCATGGGTTGGCGTCCCTGGTTAGTGTCCATTAATCGTCGAAGGCAAACCGAGTCATGTGGAAGACGTTGCGCCCGAACCGGGCGAATCTGGTGATCTGGCAATGGCTGCTGCTCGTGCTGTGCTTCGTGCTCTGGTACGTGCTGACCAGTCCCACGCTGTTGCCGGCGTTCTATTTCGACGACCCGAACAAAGCGGCGTTCTTCTTCGGCGAGCCGCAGAAGGTGCTGCAGCGGATCTGGGAATGGTTCACGGGCGGCGAGATCTATCTGCACCTGTGGATCACACTGGTCGAGACCGTGCTCGCGTTTACGCTCGGCACCGCGCTCGGACTCGGCGTAGGCCTGTGGCTCGCGTTGTCGCCGCTCGCGAGCGCGCTATTCGATCCGTATATCAAAGCCGCCAACTCGATGCCGCGCGTGATTCTTGCGCCGATCTTCGGTGTGTGGTTTGGCCTCGGCATCTGGTCCAAGGTGGCGCTCGGCGTCACACTGGTGTTCTTTATCGTGTTCTTCAACGTCTATCAGGGCGTGAAGGAAGTCAGTCCGGTCGTGCTCGCCAACGCGCGCATGCTCGGCGCCAACCGCAAGCAGTTGCTGCGCTTCGTCTACTTGCCGAGTGCGATGAGCTGGGTGTTTTCCAGCTTGCATACTTCAGTGGGGCTGGCGTTCGTCGGCTCGGTGGTGGGGGAGTATCTCGGCTCGGCGCGCGGCGTCGGTTATCTGATTTTGCAGGCCGAAGGCACGTTCGATATCAATACCGTGTTTGCCGGGATCCTCGTGCTGACCGCGTTCGCGCTGATTCTGGATGCCATCGTCGGTATGGGCGAGCGGCGCTTGATGAAGTGGCAGCCCAAGACGGGCGATACGGAAAAGCTGTAGCTCCGCGAGCGCCAAGTTATGCGGCGCAATGCATGAACGAAAACGGCGCGCGGGGTGGATGCCCGCGCGCCGTTTTTTCTGGGCGCTCGAAGGAGCCGCTTGAACGAGCCGCCCGATCAAGCTTCGCTCAAGCGCACTCTCCGCTTCGACTAAGGCGTCACCACTACCTTCCCGATCACGCGACGTTCAGCCATGTCACGCAGCGCGCGCCCGGTTTCTTCGAGTGAATAGCGCGCCGACACATACGGTTTAAGCTTGCCTTCAGCGATCCAGCGAGTCATCTGCTGGAACGCCGCATGATTATGCTGCGGCTCGCGCTTCGCAAAGTCTCCCCAGAACACGCCGACCAGACTCGCGCCTTTGAGCAGCGTCAGGTTGAGCGGCAGCTTCGGAATCTCGCCGTTCGCAAAGCCAACCACGAGATAACGCCCACGCCAGCCGATGCTGCGAAACGCCGGCTCCGCATACACGCCGCCGACGGGGTCGTAGATCACATCCGGGCCTTTCCCGTCGGTGAGCGCCTTGATGCGCTCGCGCAGATCTTCGGTGCTGTAGTTGATGGTGGCGTCCGCGCCGTGCTTGACGCAGGTCGCGAGTTTCTCGTCGCTCGATGCCGCTGCGATCACGCGCGCGCCGAGCGCCTTGCCGATCTCCACGGCCGCGAGTCCAACGCCGCCGGCCGCACCCAGCACCAGCATCGTCTCGCCGGGCTGCAATGCACCGCGATCGACCACGGCGTGATGCGAGGTGCCGTACGCCAACGTGAAGGCCGCCGCCAGTTCGAACGGAACACCGTCCGCCAACGGCACGCAGGCGCTGACCGGCGCCAGCGCCTGCTCCGCGAAACCACCCTGACCGGTGAAGGCGACCACGCGCGAGCCTGGCTTGAACTGCGTGACGTCCGCGCCGACCGCGCGCACCACGCCAGCGACTTCCGAGCCGGGCGTAAAGGGCAGGGGCGGTTTGAACTGGTACTTGTTCTCGATGATCAGCACGTCGGGAAAGTTGACGGCTGCGGCTTTGACGTCGATTACGACGTGGCCCGGCGGTGCTTCGAGGTCGGGCAGGCTTTCGACGACCAGGCTTTCCGGCGGCCCATATTGATTACAGCGAATCGCGCGCATCGTGTCTCCATGTCGATCAGGGGTTCGCAAGTATTCTGAGTCTAAAACAATCAGCACGATCGTGCGTTTTTATTGCCTTGCCCGCGCTCATCGGGATTGTCGTCGGGTGATCGATGCGCGTGCGGCAAACGACTCGCGCGAGGTCAGCGCGATTCCCGCGCGTGCGCATTGCATACCGCATGCGCATGGGCCGCCGTGTCGTTCGCGCGTCTTCTTTCCTCGGTTACAATCGCCGCATGCGAATCCTACTCAGCAATGACGACGGTTATCTGGCGCCCGGCCTTGCCGCGCTTTACGAAGCGCTCAAGCCGATCGCTGACGTCACCGTGATGGCACCCGAACAGAATTGCAGCGGCGCGTCGAATTCCTTGACGCTCTCGCGGCCGCTCTCGGTACTGCGTTCGGCCAATGGTTTCTACTACGTGAACGGCACGCCCACCGACTCGGTGCACATCGCGCTCACGGGCATGCTCGACCATACGCCGGACCTGGTGGTCTCGGGCATCAACAACGGTCAGAACATGGGCGAAGACACGCTCTATTCCGGCACCGTCGCCGCCGCCACCGAGGGGATCATGTTCGGTGTGCCGGCCATCGCGTTCTCGCTGGTCGATAAAGACTGGGTGCATCTCGAAGACGCCGTGCGCGTCGCCACCGAAATCGTCGCCCATTATCTCGAGCAGCCGTTGCCGGGACATCCGCTTCTAAACGTCAACATTCCGAATTTGCCCTACGAGCAGCTCGGCGACTGGCAGATTACGCGTCTCGGCAAGCGGCATCCGTCGCAGCCGGTGATCCGGCAAACCAATCCGCGCGGCGAACCGATCTACTGGATCGGGCCGGCGGGCAGCGCGCGCGACGCGAGCGAAGGCACCGACTTTCACGCCGTCGCCAACGGCCACGTGTCGATCACGCCGCTGCAGCTCGACTTGACCCACACGCAAATGCTGCCCGCAGCGCGCGACTGGGTGCGCGCCGGCAGCGGCGCTTCATGACGAACGAGCGCGCCAAGCGCTTTCCGCTCGGCCTCGAGGACCTGGTGCGTGAACCGCGCCGGCCCGAAGGGCGCCCGGGCGAAATACGCGCGGCGGCGCTGGCAGCGAGCGCGGCGCTGAACGCACGTCCGCAAGCCGCGAAAAACGCGCCGCTTGGTTCCACGGGTCAATCCCAATCGAAGCAACAGGCGAGGGCGCAGACCGCAGCGCACGCGAAGCCGCAAGCCAAGCCCTCGGCGGCAACGCCGCCAAAGCCGCTGGCCGCGTCTTCCGCCAAAGCGCCGGCGAGCGCACCAGTGAAAGCGCCAATGAAAGCGCCGGCCAAGGTCGCCGTGCCGAATTCGACTGCGCGCCCCGCGTCGCAGCCGGCGCCGGCCAAGCCTGCCACCCGCTCAACCGAGCGCAGTGCCGCGCCGAACGTCGCGTTGAGCGGCGCGATGAGCGGCGCATTGGCGCTGACTTCGGAACGGGTTCGCGAACGGATGGTCGAACGCCTGCGTGCGAACGGCGTGACCGATCAGCGCGTGTTGAACGCGATGTCGGTGGTGCCGCGCCACATGTTCGTCGATCCGGGGCTGGCGGCTCAGGCCTATGAAGATGCCGCATTGCCGATCGGCCATCACCAGACGATTTCCAAGCCCTCGGTCGTCGCCCGCATGATCGAACTGGCCGCCGCCGGCCGCACGCTGAATAACGTGCTGGAAATCGGCACCGGCTGCGGTTATCAGGCGGCCGTGCTGAGCCAGGTCGCGCGCGAGGTGTACTCGATCGAACGTATCAAGCCGCTGTCGGAGCGCGCGAAGACAAACTTGCGCCCGCTGCGCATTCCGAACATCCGCCTGCACTACGGCGATGGGCGGCTCGGTTTGCCGTCGGCGGGACCATTCGACGCGATCGTGATCGCCGCGGCGGGGCTCGACGTACCGCAAGCCTTACTTGAACAACTCGCGATCGGCGGCCGTCTGGTCGCGCCGGTCGGCTCGCAGGACGGCCAGAACCAGGTGCTGACTCTGGTCGAGCGCCTCGGACCCGCGCAGTGGCGCGAGTCGCGGCTTGATCGCGTTTTCTTTGTACCCTTAAAATCCGGAGTGATTTGACACCGATGAGTATGTTGCGCGCGATGCAAAGAACCAGACTGAATGCCCCCATGACCGTAACCCAGCGCAGCGTGTGCGTGCTCGCCTTGTCCCTGTTGATGACGGCCTGTGCATCCCGGCTCGACCAGGCGCCGGTCGTCGACCGCTCCGGCGGCGGCACGCTCAGCACGCAAGCAGCGCAGCCGGCCGTGCCGCTCGGTCCGCCGCCGCCGGGCTACTATCGCGTGAAGCCGGGCGACACGCTGTATCGGATCGCGCTGGAGAACGGCCAGAACTACCGCGACATTTCGGCCTGGAACAATCTGACCAACCCGAATCAGATCGAAGTCGACCAGTTGTTGCGTGTCGTACCGCCGGGTGCGAACACCGCGGCGCTCACGCCGGGTGTCTCGACCGCGCCGATCGGCGGCAGCGCTTCGGTGCAGAGCGCACCGCTCGGCAGCACGGCGCCGGCCACGGGTGCGACCGCGGGTGTCGCGGCACCGCCGCTCTACGGGTCGGCCGCCAACAACGCGTCGTCGGCGCCGCCGGCCAACCCGGGCGCGGCGAGCGACTCGAACACCGGTGCATCCGGCAACGTGGCTTTCGCCTGGCCGGTGCGTGGGCCGCTGCTCGGCACCTTCAACGACTCGACCAACAAGGGCGTGAATATCGGCGGCGCCGCGGGTGATCCGGTGAAGGCGTCGGCGGATGGTCGCGTGGTTTATGCCGGAAATGGGCTGCGTGGTTACGGTAATCTCATTATCATCAAGCATGATGCAACTTATCTCACCGCGTATGCACACAACCGCTCTTTGATGGTAAAAGAGGGGGATGCGGTGACGAAGGGGCAGAAGATCGCTGAGATGGGCAATAGCGATTCCGACCGCGTGATGTTGCATTTCGAAGTTCGCCGGCAGGGTAAACCTGTCGACCCACTGAAGTATTTGCCGCCGCAATAAGCGATACGACCATGCCGAAATCGAAGCGCCCGCCGCAGCAAGCCGAGTCTGAGACGATCAGCCACGCTATGTCCGCTTCGGTGGATGAAAGCGGCGCTTCGGAAGTGGAAGAGGAGATCGCGGAAGAGCGCGATCTCGACGAACGCCAGGGCGGCGCGGATGAAGGCGGTGACGCCCGCGAAAGCGCGAGCGAAGCCGCGCCGGACGCGGACGATTTCCGCGCGCTGTTGCAAGCCGAGCTGACGGCCGACACGATCCAGCACTACCTGAACCGTATCAGCGTCAAGCCGCTTCTGACTGTCGAGGAAGAGCAGAAGTATTCGCGTCTTGCCAAGGCGGGCGAGTTCGAGGCGCGGCAGGTCATGATCGAGCGCAATTTAAGGCTCGTTGTCAGCATTGCGAAGGGTTACCTGAACCGCGGCGTGCCGTTGCTCGATCTGATCGAGGAAGGCAATCTCGGACTGATGCACGCGATCGAGAAATTCGATCCGACGCGCGGCTTCCGGTTTTCTACCTATGCGACCTGGTGGATTCGCCAGAGTATCGAGCGCGCGATCATGAACCAGGCGCGCACCGTCCGTTTGCCGGTGCACGTGATCCGTGAACTCAATCAGGTGCTGCGCGCCAAGCGCCATCTGGAAAAGAATTCGATGAACTCCGGCGAAGCCGCCGAGCGCCGCGACGCCAGCATCGACGACATTGCCTATCTGACCGGCAAGACCACCGACGAAGTGACGGACATTCTCGCGTTGAACGAGCACACCGCTTCGCTGGACGCGCCGCTCGATCTCGATCCCGCGAGCAGCCTGCTCGATCTGCTGTCAGACGATCAGAGCCAGTCGCCGGATGCCGAAGTGCAGCACCGCGAACTGGAAACGCTCACACGCGCGTGGCTGGCACGGCTGTCCGACAAGCATCGGCATGTGATCGAGCGCCGCTTCGGCCTGAATCACATCGAACCCGCCACGCTCGAAGAGCTGGCCGACGAAATGGGCCTCACGCGCGAGCGTGTGCGCCAGATCCAACAGGAAGCGCTCGTGCGCTTGAAGCGCTTCTTTGCCTCCAACGGTGTTCGGAAGGACGCCGTTCTATAACCTGATGACACCGATTCTTGTTTTCGACATCGAGACCATTCCCGATGTCGCCGGCATTCGCCGCCTCGAAGATTTGCCCGCCGACCTGAGCGACGCCGAAGTCGCCGAGCATGCATTTGCCGCGCGCCGCGAAAAGACCGGCAGCGATTTCCTGCCGCACCATCTGCAACGGATTGCGGCAATTTCCTGCGTGTTCCGCGATAACAACGGCTTCCGCGTGCGCTCGCTCGGCACGCTGGAAGACGGCGAGGCGGCGCTCGTGCAGTCGTTTT
This sequence comes from Paraburkholderia sp. RL17-381-BIF-C, assembly GCF_046026435.1. Lineage (NCBI taxonomy): Bacteria > Pseudomonadati > Pseudomonadota > Betaproteobacteria > Burkholderiales > Burkholderiaceae > Paraburkholderia > Paraburkholderia sp. RL17-381-BIF-C. The sequence goes on from NZ_JARESX010000004.1 coordinate 163,949, forward strand.
ATCGCGTGATCGAGAAGTACACGCCGCAGCTCGTGTCGTGGAACGGCGGCGGCTTCGACCTGCCGGTGTTGAACTACCGAGCCTTGGTCAACGGCATTCCCGCGTACAAGTTCTGGGATCTCGGCGAGGACGACCGCGAGTTCAAGTGGAACAACTACATCAGCCGCTATCACGCGCGTCACACGGATCTGATGGACGTGCTCGCCATGTACCAGGCGCGCGCCAACGCGCCGCTCGACGCGCTCGCCAAGATGTGCGGCTTCCCCGGCAAGATGGGCATGGACGGCAGCCAGGTGTGGCACGCGTACCAGGAAGGGCGCATCGAGGAAATCCGCAATTACTGCGAGACCGACGTCGTCAATACGTACTTGCTCTATTGCCGCTTCCAGTTGATCCGCGGCGCGTTTTCACCCGCGGAGTATGCTGACGAGATCAACCTGGTCAAGAACGCGCTGGCGCTGGAAACGGCGCCGCAATGGGCCGAATATCTGGCGGCATTCGATCAGTAAGCCGCTCGCGGACGAGCCAAGACGGGGTTCCGCCGGGCGGAGAGAGCAGCGAGGCCGCCGCAGCCGTTCGCTCCAAAGGCGCGAACGGCTCGCAAGGTACAAGTCGGTGTGAGGCGCGCTCGTCTCCGGCTGTCGCCGCCACCGCGGTTATCGTAGCTAATGCGTCTGGCAGCCATTCCCGCCGCGCCGGATGATGGTCACGCGCGGCGCTTCGTCTACAATCTCGCCTTTCCCCCAAGTTTGTCAGGAAGTAGCAGGTGTCCCGAACTGCCCCCCAACGCCGCGCGCCGAAGCGCCACAAGACGCCTCCGCCCGCGCCCGCACACGTCGTTACCGGCAACGAGCCGGTCATTGAAATCGTTTCGCTCGATATGGAAGCGCGCGGCGTTGGCCGCACCGAGACCGAAGACGGCTCGCCCGGCAAGGTGATTTTCGTCGAAGGCGCGCTGCCGGGCGAACGCGTGAGCTACTCGACGCATCGCAGCAAGCCGAAATTCGAGCAGGCCGAAGTGGTCCAGGTATTCCGCGAGAGCGTGATCCGCACCAAGCCGAAATGCACGTACTTCGATATCTGCGGCGGCTGTTCGATGCAGCATCTGGACATTCGCGCGCAGGTGGCCGTCAAGCAGCGCGTGCTCGAAGACAATCTCCAGCATCTCGCCAAACTCCGCCCGGAAACGGTGTTCCGGCCGATTCACGGTCCGTCCTGGGGTTATCGCTACCGTGCGCGTCTGGCAGTGCGCTTCCTGCCGGAAAAGGGCGGTATGCGGATAGGCTTCCACGAGAAGAAGAGCAGCTACATCGCCGATATGAAAACCTGCGAAGTGCTGCCGCCGCACGTGTCGGCCATGCTGATGCCGTTGCGCTTCATGGTTCGCAAGCTGTCGATCTACGACCGCATGCCGCAGCTCGAACTGGCGGTCGGTTCGTCGGTGACGGCGTTGGTGGTGCGCAATCTCGAACCCATCACAGCAGCGGACGAGCAGGTGCTGCGCGATTTCGCCGACGAGCACAAGGTGCAGTTCTGGCTGCAGCCGGGCGGCCCGGACACGGTCACGCCGTTCTATCCGCTCGACGTGGAGCTCGACTACACGCTGCCGGAGTACGGCATTCGCATGCCGTTCAAGCCGACCGACTTCACCCAGGTGAATCACGCCATCAACCGCGTGCTGGTGAGCCGCGCGCTGCGTCTGCTGGCGCCGGCGCGCACCGATCGCGTGCTCGATCTGTTTTGTGGGATCGGCAACTTCACGCTGCCGCTCGCGCGGATCTCGAAGGAAGTGATGGGCATCGAAGGCAGCGAGGTGCTGACTTCGCGTGCGCTCGCCAATGCTGAACTGAATGGCGTGGCGGGGCATACGTCGTTTGCGTGCCGCAACCTGTTCGAAGTTACTGCCGACGACCTGCGCGCGCTCGGCCACTTCGACAAGTTCCTCATCGACCCGCCGCGCGAAGGCGCGCTGGCCGTCGCCAAGGCGCTGGCTGAGATCGCGCAGAGCGGCAACGGGCCGCTGCCGAAGCGCATCGTCTATGTGTCGTGCGCGCCGGCGACGCTCGCGCGCGACGCCGGTCTGCTCGTGCACGAAGCGGGCTACCGGTTGGTGGGCGCGGGCGTGGTGAACATGTTCCCGCATACGTCGCATGTGGAGTCGATCGCACTGTTCGAGAGGGACTGACAGGCGCGCCTGGTTGCGTCGGCGCTGCGCGGCAGCGCGACGGCCTAAGGCAGCGTAAGGCAGAGGCGAAAAGGAGCGCACAAACAAAAACGCCACGACCGAAGTCGTGGCGTTTTTTTATTCCTGCTGCTTTTCAGTACGCGGCGCGGCTTAGAACTGCCACCACGACTTTTCCGTACCCGGCCTTGCATGACCCGTGATGTACGGGCTGTCAGGGAAGGTGCCGGCCAGCACGCGCTTCGTGTCGTCGGCCAGTTGCGGCTGATTCAGCTTCTGATACGACAGCATCATGATGTGCAATGCGTCTTCAATAGCCGGCGCATTCTTGTATTGCGTGAGTGCCAGTTGCGCGCGATTGATCGCGGCGACATAAGCGCCGCGGCGGTAGTAATAATCCGCCGCGTGGACTTCGTGCGACGCCAGCGCGTTCACGATATAGCGCATGCGTTGTGCTGCGTCCGGCGCATACTTGCTGTTCGGGTACTTGTCCACGACGATCTTGAAGGCGTCGTACGATTCGCGCAGCGACTTCGGATCGCGCTCGCTCATGTCCTGGCCGGAGAAGCGGCCGAACAGACCGAGGTCGTCGTTGAAGTGGATCATGCCCTTCAGGTAGTACGCATAAGCGATGTCCGGATGATCCGGGTGCAGCTGGATGAAGCGGTCGATCGCCTGGTCGGCGGCGGCGTTTTCATTGTCTTTCCAGTTGCAGTAAGCGACATTGATCTGTGCCTGCTGGGCGAAGTGGCCGAACGGATCGCGCCCCTCGAGCATTTCGAAGTACTTGGCGCACTTGCCGTAATCACCACCGGACAAGGCGTCGTTCGCCTCCGTATATAATTTGTTGTTGTTCCACGTTGCCGTTTCGTCGGTCTTCTCCGGCAGGCCGTGGCAAGCCGCGACAACCGCGACGGCTGCGGCACACGCAATGTATCCGGCCACTTTCCGGGCCGCCTTCTTGATGGCCGCCAAATTGATCGCCGCTTTAGTGATGGTGTTCAAGGCTCGCATTTTCCAGTCTAGCTTTACGTCCAGGTGACCCAGACTCAATGACCCGCTCAAATACTCCAGGTGCCGCAACCGGCGCCGGGAATAGCAACAAAGATTATAGCGTAAGCGCTGACCCCTCCGACGCGTTGGGCGTCGATTCCCTCGACGACGATCTCGGCAGCGACGCGCTCGGCGCCGCGGCCGTGTCCAGCCTTGTGCCGACGGTCGCGAACCGCGTGACGGACGAGACGCCGCGCAGCGTCGTCGTGCCCGACGAACTGGCCGGCGAGCGCCTCGACAAGGTGCTCGCGCGGGTCTTCCCCGAGTTCTCGCGCAACCGTCTACAGAGCTGGATCGAAGCCGAGCGCGTGCGGATCGACGGCAAGCCCGCGAAAATCCGCCAGCCGGTGCCGCTCGGCGCGACCATCGAACTCGTGCCCGATCTGCTGCCCGAGCAGCTCGCGTTCACGCCGGAGCCGGTGCCGCTCGAGATCGTTTATGAAGACGACACGCTGGTGGTCATCAACAAGCCGGCCGGTATGGTCGTGCATCCGGCCGCCGGCAACTGGAGCGGCACGCTGCTCAACGGACTGCTGTATCGCTATGGAGACGCTGCCGCGGGCCTGCCGCGCGCCGGCATCGTGCACCGTCTCGACAAGGAAACCTCCGGCCTGATGGTGGTGGCGCGCACGCTCGAGGCGCAGACCGACCTCGTGCGCCAGTTGCAGGCGCGCACGGTGAAGCGCCGTTATCTCGCGCTGGTGTGGGGCAACATGCCCGAAGAAGGCACGATCGACGCGCCGATCGGCCGCGATCCGCGCGAGCGCACCCGCATGGCGGTGGTGACGAGCGCGTCGGGCAAGCCCGCGCGCACGCATTTCCGGCGTGTCGATTCGGCGATCTGGGAGCGCCAGCCGGTGACCGCGATTCATTGCGATCTCGAGACCGGCCGCACCCATCAGATTCGCGTGCATTGCGCGCACATCGGCCATCCGCTGCTCGGCGATCCGATTTACGGGCGCGCGCGCGGCAAGCGTTCGGTTACGCCGCTGCCCGGCGGTTTCGCGCGGCAGGCGCTGCATGCATGGCGGCTCGGCCTGATTCATCCGCAGACCGGCCGCACGATGCAGTGGCGTGCCGACGTGCCGGAAGACATGCAGGCGCTGTCGGCGGCGCTCGGTCTCGGCCGCGACGACGCGGGCGAGTTCGACGAGACGTACTACGAAGAAGACGACTACGACGCGTCGTTCGACGAGGACGGCGATGAAGGCGCACTCGACCACGACGAACACGACAGTGCAGATGACCACGACCACGAACACGACGAGGACGATCACGCATGAGTGCGCCCGAGCTGAGCTTTGCCGATGTCGTGCAACCCGCATGGAATGTGTCGCCGCGCGTGCGCGCGCTCGTCACCACGCGTAACGGCGGCGTGAGCGAACCGCCGTTCGGCCGCTGGCACAACGGCGCGGATTTGCCCGGCGGCCTGAACCTGGGCATGAAGTCCGGCGACGACCCGGCCGCGGTCGCCGCCAATCGCGAGCGTCTGCTGAAGCTGGCCGGCGTGAGCGAGGCGGCGTGGCTCGAACAGATTCACGGCGCCGGCATCGTGCGCGCGGAAGAGGTGATCGCATCGGCACGCGTGAGCGGTGGGCCGACGCGCGCCGATGCGAGCGTCACCGATCGTCCTGGCAGCGCGTGCGTCGTGATGGTGGCCGATTGCATGCCGGTGCTGTTGTGCGACGAGGCGGGCCGCGCGGTCGGCGCGGCGCACGCCGGGTGGCGCGGACTGGCGGCGGGCATCGTAGAACAGACTGCGCAGCGCGTCGCCGAACTCGCGCAGGTGCAGGCGAGTGCATTGCATGCCTATCTCGGTCCCTCGATCGGACCCGACGCCTTCGAAGTCGGCCCAGATGTGCGTGACGCGTTCATGAACGGCGTGGGCGGCGCGCAACGCGATGCCACGGCAAACGCATTCGTCGAGCATCCGCAGAATCCGGGCAAATATCTCGCCGATCTCCCGGCGCTGGCGCGTTTGCGGCTGCAGTGGCTCGGCGTGACAAAGATTGTCGGCGGCGACCTCTGCACGGTCACGCTGCGCGAGCGTTTCTACTCCTATCGCCGCGACCGCGAGACCGGCCGCATGGCCGCACTCATCTGGCTGGACGATCAGGCGCAGTCGATCGCCGACTAGTCCTGCTCGCGACGCCGCCCCTCGCGGCGCTCTTGCTGTCAATGCAGAAGACACACATCGGCACACACGAATGACGTTCGGCGAGGTCGACGTCATCGTGCCGGCAGGCTACATCAGAGCATTGCCGCGGCATTCTTACGAGCACGCGTATGAGGGTTTATTGGGAGACGCCGCATGTGTTTTTGCTGCGCTGCCGGAATTGCCTGCGATGCGTGAATCTGCCGCGCAAACTGTTCGCAGGCGAACGGATAAGTGCGCATAAACCTATGCAATATGGGAGCTTTTTTCGTTCGCGGCTGCATTGAATCATGCCTGTCCTAAAAGCGCGATCTGCTACACAGGGAAAACGATAATTAAAAAACTATCGCACTGCGGCAAAATCGGGAACAAGCATTGACATGCCTTGCGATGGGGAGCAAGAATGTTCCTCACGGATCCTCGTACAAGGGACAGGGCGTGACGAGGTCGCGAGCAATTGCTCACGTGCGCACGAACCTGCCTCTCAACCCGTCCGCAAGGACTTACCGGTCAAAAGCAGGCATGGCAGCATCACATACCTCAGCTTCCCCCAAGACGGACTCCTCGACGGAGAACACGCAGCAGGCCGGTACGAGCGGTGCAGCGCCGGCCCCTGGGATGCAGCAGCTGTTCGACGCCTGGATGGGCGCCTGGCGCTCGCTTGGCACGCCACCCGGCGGCAACGGCATGCCGTTCCCAATGCCTCAAATGCCGCTGCCCATGCCGTTCCAGATGCCGCAAGCGGGTCTGCCGCAAATGCCGTCGTTTCCCGGCATGCCGGACTTCAGCAAACTGGCGGCCGGAGCAATGCCGGCCATGCCGTCTTTCGCCGGTTTGAACATACCGAGCGCAGCCATTCCCTCCGAGCGACTGCAGAAGCTGCAGGCTGACTATTCGCGCGAGGCAATGGAGTTGATCCAGCAAGCCACCACGTCCGCAACCAAAGCGCCCGAACTCAAGGATCGCCGCTTCAGTTCCGACGCATGGAGTGCGGCGCCGGCCTACGCATTCACTGCCGCCTGGTATCTGTTGAACGCGCGCTATCTGCAGGAAATGGTCGACGCGCTCGACACGGAACCCAAGGTGCGTGAGCGTATCCGTTTCGCTGTCCAGCAGTGGACCGCGGCGGCGTCGCCGAGCAACTTCTTCGCCCTGAATCCGGAAGCGCAGAAGACCTTGCTGGACAGCAAGGGCGAGAGCTTGCGCCAGGGCGTGATGAACCTGCTCACCGACTTGCAGCGCGGCAAGATTTCGCAGACCGACGAATCGGGTTTCGTGGTCGGCGACAATCTCGCGAACACTGAAGGCTCGGTGGTGTTCGAAAACGACCTGATGCAGGTGATCCAGTACAAGCCGCGCACGGCGACCGTGCGCGAACGGCCGCTGCTCATCGTGCCGCCTTGCATCAACAAGTTCTACATTCTCGATCTGCAACCGGAGAATTCGCTGGTTGCCCACGGACTCGATTCGGGGCATCAGGTGTTCCTGATTTCGTGGCGCAACGCGGATCAATCCATCGCGCATAAGACGTGGGACGACTATATCGGCGAAGGCGTGCTCACCGCCATTCAGACGGTGAGCAAAATCAGCGGTCGCGAGCAGATCAATACGCTCGGCTTCTGTGTGGGCGGCACGATGCTCGCCACGGCGCTGGCGGTGGCCGCGGCGCGCGGCGAGCATCCGGCTGCGTCCATGACGCTGCTCACCGCCATGCTCGATTTCTCGGACACGGGCGTGCTCGACGTGTTCGTCGACGAGGCGCATGTGCAGATGCGCGAGCAGACCATCGGCGGCAAGAACGGTACGGCGCCAGGGCTGATGCGCGGCATCGAGTTCGCCAACACGTTCTCGTTCCTGCGGCCGAATGATCTGGTGTGGAACTACGTCGTCGACAATTACCTCAAAGGGCGCACGCCGGTTCCGTTCGATCTGCTCTACTGGAATAGCGACTCGACCAGCCTGCCGGGCCCGATGTACGTCTGGTATTTGCGCAATACGTACCTCGAAAATCGTCTGCGCGAGCCGGGTGCGTTGACCACCTGCGGCGAGCCGGTCGACCTGTCGAAGATCGACGTGCCCACCTTCATTTACGGGTCACGCGAGGACCATATCGTGCCGTGGCAAACGGCGTACGCGTCGGTGCCGCTGCTCAGCGGGCCGTTGAAGTTCGTGCTCGGCGCGTCGGGCCACATTGCCGGCGTGATCAATCCGCCCGCGAAGAAAAAGCGCAATTTCTGGATGCTGGAAGGCGACGTCAAAACGCTGCCGGAGAATGCCGAGGAATGGCTCGATCAGGCGACCGAAGTGCCTGGCAGCTGGTGGCCCGAATGGACCACATGGCTCGATCAGTACGGCGGCAAGAAGGTGAAGCCGCGGGCCTCTGCAGGCTCGGCGGAATTCCCGGTGATCGAGCCGGCGCCCGGACGCTATGTACGGCAACGGGAGTAGGTTCGAGCTTGCTTCACAGCGCGGTCCTTTGCGCTGTGAGCGAGCGTCCGGCTGAGCTGGCGCGCTGAGTTGGCGCGCTGAGTTGACGCGTGATCCTGGTGCATAAGCAGAAGCAACGAGATTTTTAACTTGACGGGCTGCGGCGCATTTGGCCGACTCGCCCGGAGGATATGGAAATGACTGATGTTGTGATCGTATCGGCCGCCCGTACGGCAGTTGGCAAATTTGGTGGGTCGCTGGCGAAGATCGCCGCGCCCGATCTCGGCGCCACGGTGATTCGCGCGGTACTCGAGCGAGCAGGGCTGAAGCCCGAGCAGGTGAGCGAAGTGATCCTGGGTCAGGTGCTGACGGCAGGCTCGGGCCAGAATCCGGCGCGTCAGTCGCTGATCAAGGCGGGCTTGCCGAACGCCGTGCCCGCCATGACGATCAACGTGGTGTGCGGCTCGGGCCTGAAGGCCGTGATGCTCGCGGCCAACGCGATCATCGCGGGCGACGCCGATATCGTGGTGGCCGGCGGTCAGGAAAACATGAGCGCAGCGCCGCACGTGCTGCCTGGCTCGCGCGACGGTTTCCGCATGGGTGACGCGAAGCTGGTCGACTCGATGATCGTCGACGGCCTGTGGGACGTCTACAACCAGTACCACATGGGTGTGACGGCGGAAAACGTCGCCAAGGAATACGGCATCACGCGCGAGCAGCAGGACGCGTTCGCGGCACTGTCGCAGAACAAGGCGGAAGCCGCGCAGAAAGCGGGCCGTTTCGACGACGAAATCGTGCCGGTCGAAATTCCGCAACGCAAGGGCGAGCCGCTGCGTTTCGCCACTGACGAGTTCGTGCGCCATGGCGTGACGGCTGAATCGCTCTCGAGCCTGAAGCCGGCTTTCTCGAAGGAAGGTTCGGTCACGGCGGCCAATGCGTCGGGTCTGAACGACGGCGCGGCGGCGGTGCTGGTGATGTCGGCGAAGAAGGCGGAGGCGCTCGGCCTCAAGCCGCTCGCGCGCATCAAGGCGTACGCCACCTCGGGTCTGGATCCGAAAGTGATGGGCATGGGCCCGGTGCCGGCTTCGCGCCGTTGTCTCGAACGCGCGGGCTGGACGCCGGCCGATCTGGACCTGATGGAAATCAACGAAGCGTTCGCCGCGCAGGCATGTGCAGTGAATCAGCAGATGGGCTGGGACACGTCGAAGATCAACGTGAACGGCGGCGCGATTGCGATCGGCCATCCGATCGGCGCGTCCGGCTGCCGGATTCTCGTCACGCTGCTGCACGAAATGCAGAAGCGCGATGCGAAGAAGGGTTTGGCGTCGCTGTGTATCGGCGGCGGCATGGGTGTGGCGCTGGCGCTTGAGCGCGCTTGAGTATCGCCGCGTGACCGACACCACAGGCGTCGGTCGCGTGGCAAACGGAGCGTTGCCGCGCGCGTCACGCGCGCGGTCAGCGGTGGCCTCGTCGGCCGGTCGCCCGGCGGCTGCGGAGATGAAGCACAGACGAGGGAAGAGGCGGCCGGTCGGTGCCTCGAAAACGATAACGGAGTGTAGTTTATGACACAGCGAATTGCGTACGTAACGGGCGGGATGGGTGGCATCGGCACGAGCATTTGCCAGCGGCTGCACAAAGAGGGCTTCAAGGTCGTCGCGGGCTGCGGCCCGAATTCGCCGCGCCGTGTGAAGTGGCTCGAAGAGCAGAAGGCGCTGGGCTTCGATTTCATCGCGTCCGAAGGCAACGTCGGCGATTGGGAGTCGACCAAGAATGCGTTCGACAAGGTCAAGGCCGAAGTCGGCGAGATCGACGTGCTGGTGAACAACGCGGGCATTACGCGCGACGTCGTGTTCCGCAAGATGACCCACGAAGACTGGACGGCGGTGATCGACACCAACCTGACCAGCCTCTTCAACGTCACCAAGCAGGTGATCGACGGCATGGTCGAGCGTGGCTTTGGCCGCATCATCAACATTTCGTCGGTGAACGGCCAGAAGGGCCAGTTCGGCCAGACCAACTACTCGACCGCGAAGGCCGGCATTCACGGCTTCACGATGTCGCTGGCGCAGGAAGTGGCTACCAAGGGCGTGACGGTCAACACCGTGTCGCCGGGCTACATCGGCACCGATATGGTCAAGTCGATCCGCCCCGACGTGCTGGAAAAGATCATCGCGACGATTCCGGTGCGCCGTCTGGGTCAGCCGCAGGAAATCGGCTCGATCGTGGCATGGCTGGCATCGGAAGAATCGGGTTTCTCCACGGGTGCTGATTTTTCGCTGAACGGCGGATTGCATATGGGCTGAGTCACGGGCGCGCCGCTCACGAGGTGGTGCGCTTCGGCTCAGATGGTTCGGCGGCGTCTCGATTGCGCAATGACCAGATTGCGCAACCGGTATGACGCCGTTTCCGCGCTCGACTTGCGCTCAAAGGCGTTACATGACCACTACTACAAAGAAAACAGCCGAACGACTGATCAAGAAATATCCGAATCGTCGGCTCTACGATACCGAGACAAGCACGTACATCACGCTGACGGACGTCAAGCAGCTCGTGTTGGATCAGGAGGATTTCAAGGTCATCGATGCGAAGAGCAACGAGGATCTGACGCGCGCCATCCTGTTGCAGATCATTCTCGAAGAGGAAAGCGGCGGCTTGCCGATGTTCTCGTCGTCGATGCTCTCGCAGATCATCCGTTTCTACGGTCATGCGATGCAGGGCATGATGGGCACGTATCTGGAAAAGAACATCCAGGCCTTCATCGACATTCAGGCGAAGCTCGCCGACCAGTCGAAGAATCTGTACGAAGGCAAGGCCATGAATCCCGAGGTCTGGTCGCAGTTCATGAACATGCAGGCGCCGATGATGCAGGGCATGATGACCAGCTACATCGAACAGTCGAAGAACATGTTCGTGCAGATGCAGGAGCAGATGCAGAATCAGGCGAAGTCGATGTTCGCTACGTTCCCGTTTACGCCAGGGGGTCCGGTCAACGTGGCGACTACCGGAAGTGCGCCGGCCAATCCGCAAGGCAGCCCGCAGGGGAATCCGGAGCCGGAGAAGAAGTAACGGCGCAGGAGGCCCGGTTGAGGTGGCTGTTTGCTCGCGAAGCGCAGACGGGCAAACGGTAGTGCATGCCAGCCGGCGTTGTATTGCAGCGGCCGGTTGTGCGCGAGACGACGTTCCTACCCGTGCGAACCGTTCGTCCATCCCAGGCGCGGCAGCTTTTCGCCGCGCAGTCTGTCATTGTAGCTATCGCCACCTCCGCTCGCGGCACCGATTCAGTCGACGCTCTGAAGACCGAAGGGGCGTGTCCTCGAACTTGGCGGCCCGCCGAGCAGTCAGATCGACTCAATTCAAAACCGAGCTTGACCGCGGGACGGCCCGCGCGTGCGAATGATGCAAGCGGGTCATGCACCCGTCGGCGAATCGATCATTGCGTTGTGCGATGCCTCGACTCGGCTCGCCCATGCCACGTTTTTTGAGCCATCCTTACAGCGTCCTTTACAATGCGCGTTTGGTCCAATTGTGACCACGCCGGCTCCGGCCACGTCGCCGGCGGCAACCCTGTTTTATCGACGTGCACTTTGGTGTTTTCTCTCATATGACCGATCTCGAACTGGAGATACCCGACTGTCCTTTATGCGGAAGCTCGCAGCGAAAGCGGATCTATGCCGAACAGGACGGCGGTCCGTATGGGGTTTGCAACTGTACGCAGTGCGGCATGGCTTACCTGGCGCCGCGTGCGTCCGAGCGGCAGATGCTCTCGCTTTATCAGAATGACGACTATTTCACCGGCGGCGACGGCGACGGGTACGAGAGTTACTCCGACCAGGAGGAGGCGCTACGCCGCACCTTCCGGCGCTTGTTGACTCATCTGGAAAAGCGGGGGAAAACGGGCGGCTCGCTACTCGAAATCGGCTGCGGCTTCGGCTATCTGCTCGACGAGGCACGGCCCTTTTTCAGCCATCGGGTCGGGACGGACTATTCCGCGAATGCGGTCCGGCATTCGCGACAATTCGCGGATCAGATCTGTCACGGAGGCGTCGAGGCGGTTCCGCAAGACGAACGGTTCGACTGTGTGATAGCCACGCATGTCATCGAGCACGTGTACCGCCCCAGGGATTTTGTCGAGGCGCTGGTGAAGAAACTCAAACCCGGTGGCACCCTGCTGATCGCGGCGCCGGATTTCGGCAGTTTCTGGAGAAAAATCATGGGAAACCGGTGGCCTTCGTTCAAGTTTCCCGAACATGTCCTTTACTTCGACGCGCGCACCCTGAGCCGCTTGATGAAAGAGTGCGGGCTGTCCAGTGTCGAGGACGTGCCGTATCCGCATGCCTTCCCATTGCCGCTGATCGCGTCTAAGTTCGGCGTCAAGCTCTCCGGCGCGCTGGGTCAATACAACATGTGGCTTCCGGCTACGACTGTAGCGTGCATTGGTGAAAATAATGCGTAAGGGCGACGACCAATCGCTGCTTTCGCTGGTGATCCCTCTTTACAGGGAAGCGAGCCACTTCGCCGAGTCCATCAAGGAAATCATCGCGATTCTCGACGGTATCTCTATGCGTTACGAGCTGGTGCTGATCGATGACGGTTCTCCCGACAACACGTGGGAAGTCATTCAGCAGCAATGCGCGCAATTTCCGCAAATCAAGGCGGCGCGTCTGAGCCGAAATTTCGGCAAGGAAGCGGCGCTGGCGGCCGGTCTCGAACATGTCAGCGGCGATGCGGTCGTCGTCATGGATGGCGACCTGCAGCATCCTCCTCAACTCATTCCGCAAATGGTCGAGCAGTGGCGCGAGGGTGCCGAAGTGGTGGAGGCGGTGAAGCGCTCGCGCGCCACGGAGAGTGCTTCCGCGCGCTTGAGTAGCAGGATGTTCTACGTCATGTTCTCCAGGCTCACCGGCTTCGATCTGCACGGCGCGTCCGACTATAAGCTGATGGATCGGCGCGTCGTCGACGCCTGGAGAGGAATGGGCGAGCGCAATCTGTTTTTCCGCGGCATGAATGCGTGGCTGGGTTTCCGTCGCGTGCAGATCCAGTACGACGTAGACGAGCGAGCCGGGGGTGAAAGCGGCTGGTCGAAGCTGCAACTGATCCGCCTGGCGATGACGGCCTTCGCATCGTTTTCTTCCGCGCCGCTTTACCTGCTGATCGGCGCCGGCTTCGCCTTCGCGATTCTGGCGGTCATACTCGGCGCGCAGACGCTATTTCATAAGCTGACCGGCAATGCGGTCGACGGATTTACGACAGTGATTTTATTGCTGCTGATCCTCGGCTGCGTCTCGATGCTCGGTATGGGCTTGATCGGCATTTATGTCGCGCGCATTTACGAGGAGGTCAAACAGAGACCGCGCTACGTGATTGCCGAATGGAAGGCGTGAATGATTACCCGGCAGTTCGTTCGATACATCGTGGCGGGTGGCTTAGGGACACTCGCCCACCTTGCTATTCTCGCCGCCTGCGTCGAACTGCTCGGCTGGCGGCCGGTTGCGGGGGCCGTCGCCGGCTTTTGCGCGGCGCTCCTGATCTCGTACGGCCTGAATTATGGCTGGGCGTTTCAGTCGAGACGCTCCCGCGTAGCGGGATTCTGGCGCTACGTCGTCGTATCGCTCGGAGGGCTGTGCCTGAATACGGGCATGGTGTTCGCTCTGGTCAACTATGCTCACTGCAATTACTTCAGCGCGCAGCTTTATGTGATCGCGATTGTTCCCGTGTGCAATTTTCTGATCAACCGTTATTGGACTTTTGATGCGGCCCGCCAGACGGGTGACGAACCCTCGGCCTGACCACAGCGTCTTTGCATCTCCGTTCGCGAGATGGTGCCTTTACCGGGTGACATGCACACAAAAAACAAAGGAACTTCGTTGAAGATCGATCCAAAAATCGCCCATGCTCCCGTGGAATTCGGGTCGACACATCAAGGGTCAAAGGTGAGTGCATCCAGGCAGGCGATCGGGCGTCTGCTGGTCTTGCTGCTGATATCGGCAGTAGCCGCGTTTTATCTGCATGCCAATATTCATGCGGTCATGCAGCGCGACGGCGCGCATTTCGTCTTTATGGCGAACAATATTGCACACGGTGAGCCGCCTTATTGGGCCTCGTTTGAAACCAAGAATCCGCTGGTGGAAATTTTCTGGAGTCCGTTTATCCGGCTCTTTGCCAGTGCGTTCGGCATCGTCGAGTCGACACGAATTGCCGAAGCATTCTGGATGGCGGTGACCGCGTTTCTGATTTTCCTGGTCGTGGCGTGGCCCTCGCGCGACACGCGGCTGCCACGCCGAAACCCGTTGCCGAACGCAATCGCTGCCTTACCTGCGCTCGCCTTCTCGATGCTTTACCTCGTCCTCGCGCTGGATGTGCGAGTCACCGACGACGGTTTGAATATCGCGCTCTATCAGTCTCTTCCGGAGCTCGCACTGCTCGCCTTGCTGTTGCGCGTCCCTACGAAACAGTGGTTTGCGCATGGTTTTCTGATCGGCGTTTTTGTCTTTCTCGCGTGGTTTGTCAAGCAGACGTCGCTTGTACCTGTCGCGCTCGTCGTCGTTTCGTGGCTGGCGATCATGCGTAGTCGCCTTGGATTTTCGTGGGTGATAGGCGGCTGCGCGGGTGCGTTGATCTGTCTGGGTGGTTTCGCGCTGCATCTGATGTTGACGCAGACGTTTCACAACTATCTGCTGGGCACGGTGCTATTTCGTGCGGGTCTTTCCCCGGTGTTGCTCAGCCAGTTCGTCGAGAACCTCAAAGAGTCCTATCTGGTGCCGTTGTGGTCGCTGAATCTGGCAGGGTTTCTGTCCGCGCATCGTGTATGGACGGCCATCGCGATGGTGATCCTGACGCCACTGGCGTCCGTGCGTGTCTATAACAAGCGAGCGGAAGGTTGGAGCACGCGCAGGGTCGCATTGGTACTCGCGGTCTTCTGGATGATCGGCGCGTGGCTCCAGGCGGTTCTCGCCCTGACTTTTTTCCCGCACTATTTTCTGGCGTCGCTCGCACCCGTTGCCGTCGTCGCGGGCTTGCTGGTGTCGATGTCGGGTAAGCGGACAATTGTTGCATCGTCGGGCGTCGCGTTCCTGATCGTCGCGGGGCTGATCCACAATTACGTCGGGATGAGAGCGGTCAACGACTTGAAGAGCGCCACGGCGCCGATCAACCGCTCCACGGCCGAGGTCATGCGCTTCATCAAACCAGCAGACAAGGTCTTCAACTGGAGCGCGTTGCCTCATGTGCTGGTCGCGCAGGGCGCGCCGAGCGCTTATTCGATGAATATGTGCTGGCCGTATATCCTCGCGTCGTTGCCTGAAGCGACCAGGACGCAAATGCTCGAGCAGACTTTACAGGTGCCGCCTGATGTCGTCGTGTCGATGGATGAACAATCACCACCCGATCAGGGTTTGCGCAACTATCCGATGACCGAGGCACGGCTCAAGGAATTGACCGGCCGCAATTACGTGCTCGTCCATACGACGGCGGCGATCCCCGGTCGATACGGCAGTCCGGTCAGCGTGTTTCGGCTTCAGTAGATTCGGGTAGAAGAGTGCGGTCGGCCGGCGTCGCGAGTATCGACGCGGGCTTTTACAGTGTCTCCGGCCGCTCCGCATGCCTTCCGGCCGGTCGGCGGTTCTGCCGACGGGCGGGTAAAATGGCTGGCCGGTTTTGAATCGCCCGGGCGTCATCCCGGCACTCGCCCGACTGCACCGCGCGAATCCGCATCCCCGCCAGAATCACAAACAGCCGCTTGGCGCTGCCCTCCGTGGCCGTGCCTGTTCCAATGGTCCATTTCATGTTTGATGACAGCCTCGCCGTTTATCGCGATACCCACCACCTCCCGGCGCCCGTTTCCGCATGAGCCGGCTCTTTCTCGCCCCCATGGAAGGGCTCGCTGACTACGTGTTGCGCGACGTGCTGACCGGCATGGGCGGATTCGACGGGTGCGTGTCCGAGTTCGTCCGGGTGACGGGCTCTCTGCTTCCCAGCCGGGTCTACGAAAGGGAAGCCCCCGAAGTGCTCGACGGCGCTTACACCCGCGCCGGCACGCCGATGGTGATCCAGTTGCTCGGCAGCGATCCCGAATGGATGGCGCTGAATGCCGCGCATGCGGCCACCTTGTCACCGCACGGCATCGACCTGAACTTCGGCTGTCCCGCCAAGGTGGTCAATCAGCACGGCGGCGGTGCCATGCTGCTGGCCGACCCTGAACAACTGAACCGGATCGTGTCGTCGGTTCGGGCCGCTGTGCCTGCCGGCATCGCCGTGACGGCCAAAATGCGCCTTGGCGTCTCCGACACGTCGCTGGCGATCGATTGCGCGGTCGCGCTCGCGGAAGGCGGCGCCGCCTCGCTCGTCGTGCACGCGAGGACGCGCGATCATGGCTACCGGCCGCCGGCTCACTGGGAGTGGATCGCGCGTATCGATTCGGCCGTGGACGTGCCGGTTATCGCGAACGGAGAAGTCTGGACGGTGGCCGACTGGGAGCGCTGCCGCGCTGTCAGCGGTTGTGCGGACGTGATGCTCGGGCGGGGCGCCGTATCGGACCCGTTCCTCGCGCTCAGGATACGCGGCCTGATGGACCGGTCCCCATCCGAAGGAGAATGGCATCAGGTGCTTCGTCATATGGCCGGTTATCTGAGGAAATTACAGGCCCGCGTCGCCTCCCGTCACGAGCACGGACGCGTCAAAAAATGGCTCAGCTACCTGCAGCGCACCTGGCCGCAGGCGGCCGAACTGCATGCGGCGATCCGCCGGGTGCAGGATTCGCACGAAATTCTGGCGATGATCGAGCGCGCTTTGGGATTCGATAAATTAATCGCGCCACATCAGTCCGAGTCTGCCGGCCGGCTCGATCCGGCGCACGCCGCGGCCGCTTGAAGGCGGAAATTCAAAGACTTACGAGCGGCAGCCGTGGCGAACCGCTACAATTCAGGGTTTAACGTCTTCAAGCGGTTCCCCATGTCTGCCACCCCCCCGATTGCCCCGAATGCCACGCCGAAGGTTGGCTTTGTCTCGCTCGGCTGCCCGAAAGCCCTGGTTGATTCCGAGCAGATCATCACCCAACTGCGCGCCGAAGGTTACGAGATTTCCGGCACGTACGACGGCGCGGACCTCGTGGTCGTCAACACCTGCGGCTTCATCGACGAAGCGGTGCAGGAAAGCCTCGACGCGATCGGCGAAGCGCTCAACGAAAATGGCAAGGTGATCGTGACCGGCTGCCTCGGTGCCAAGAAGAGCGCGAGCGGCTCGGGGCTGATCGAAGAAGTGCATCCCAAGGTGCTGGCCGTGACCGGTCCGCACGCGCTCGGCGAAGTCATGCAGCACGTGCACACCCATCTGCCGAAGCCGCACGATCCGTTCGTCGATCTGGTGCCGGCCGCCGGCGTGAAGCTCACGCCGCGCCACTACGCGTACCTGAAGATTTCCGAAGGCTGCAATCACCGCTGCACGTTCTGCATCATCCCGTCCATGCGCGGCGACCTGGTGTCGCGTCCCGTCGCCGACGTGATGCTCGAAGCGGAAAATCTGTTCAAGTCGGGCGTGAAGGAACTGCTGGTGATTTCGCAGGACACGAGCGCGTATGGCGTCGACGTCAAATACCGCACCGGTTTCTGGAACGGCAAGCCGATCAAGACGCGCATGACCGACCTGGTGGGCGCGCTCGGCGAACTCGCCGCGCAATACGGCGCATGGGTGCGTCTGCATTACGTGTATCCGTATCCGAGCGTGGACGAAGTGATCCCCATGATGGCCGAAGGCCCGTACAAGGGCCACGTGCTGCCGTATCTCGACGTGCCGTTCCAGCACGCGCATCCGGAAGTCCTGAAGCGCATGAAGCGCCCGGCCAACGCCGAGAAGGTGATGGAGCGCGTGAAGAAGTGGCGCGAGATGTGTCCGGATCTGACCATCCGCAGCACGTTCATCGCCGGCTTTCCGGGTGAGACCGAAGAGCAGTTCCAGACGTTGCTCGATTTCATCCGCGAAGCGGAACTCGACCGCGTCGGCTGCTTTGCGTACTCGCCGGTCGAAGGCGCGACGGCCAACGAACTCGACGGCGCATTGCCCGACGAAGTGCGCGAAGAGCGCCGCGCGCGTTTCATGGAAGTCGCGGAAGAAGTGTCGGCCAAACGTATCGCGAAGAAGGTCGGCAAGACGCTGAAGGTGCTGGTCGACGAGATCAACGCGGACGGCGGCATTGGCCGCACCGCGGCGGATGCGCCGGAGATCGACGGCGTCGTGTATATCGCGCCGGCTGCCAAGGCGTCCAAGCGCTACAAGGTCGGCGACTTCGTGTCGGTGAAGATCACCGGCGCCGACGGTCACGACCTGTGGGGCGAGGTTTAAGCAATGGCGGCAAGCATGCCTGCAACGCCGGAAGTTCAGCGCCCCGACATCCTCGCGCTCGGCGAGGCGATGATCGAATTCAACCAGTCGGCCAAAGACGAGCCGAACTACCTGCAAGGCTTCGGCGGCGATACGTCGAATTTTTGTATCGCAGCCGCCCGGCAAGGCGCGCGGACGGGTTTCGTCTCCGCGGTCGGTGCGGATCATTTCGGGCGTTTGCTGGTCGATCTGTGGGAACGTGAACAGGTTGATACCTCGCTGGTGCGGGTCGATCCGCACGCGCCTACCGGCGTGTATTTCGTGTCCCACGGTCCGAATGGCCACGCGTTCGACTATCTGCGCGCCGGTTCGGCCGCGAGCCGTTATGCGCCGCACGATCTGCCGCTAGAGGCGATTGCCGCGGCCAAGGTGATTCATCTGTCCGGCATCAGCCTCGCGATCAGCCTGAGCGCTTGCGATGCGGCGCTCGAAGCGATCGCGCATGCGCGCGCCAATGGCGTGCGCGTGAGCTTCGACACCAATCTTCGCCTGAAGCTGTGGCCGCTCGCGCGGGCGCGCGCGGTGATGCTCGAAGCCATTCGCCAGACCGACATCTGTCTGCCGAGCTGGGACGATGTTACGGAACTCACGGGTCTGACCGGCCGTGACGAGATCGTCGATTTCCTGCTGTCGCACGGTCCGCGCGTGGTCGCGCTCAAGCTCGGCAAGGAAGGCTCATATATCGCCACGCCGAACGAACGGCGTGTGGTGCCGGGCCACGTCGTCAACGCGGTCGATGCAACCGGCGCGGGCGACTGCTTCGGCGGCGCGTTCATCGCGCGGATCGTCGCGGGTGACGATCCGTTTGCGGCGGCACGTTATGCGAACGTCGCGGCGGCGCTGTCCACGCAAGGTTACGGCGCGGTGGCGCCGATTCCTTCGCGCGCAACAGTCGAACAACTTCTGGCGGGCTGAACACGGGCGTTGCGACGCGGGCCCGCCGAGGCAAAATCATCCTGAGAGACTAAAGAAGGAGCGAGCGATGCAACGAGACGTAGTGGTGGTTAGCGGTGTGCGCACGGCAATTGGCGCTTTCGGCGGCAGTCTGAAGGATTTTTCGCCAACCGATCTCGGCGCACGCGTCGTGCGTGATGCGCTGGCCCGCGCCAGCGTGTCGGGCGACGAAGTCGGCCATGTGGTGTTCGGCAACGTCGTGCATACCGAAGCGAAAGACATGTATCTGGCGCGCGTGGCGGCGATCAACGGCGGTGTCGCGCAACACGCGCCGGCCCTGACCGTGAACCGCCTGTGCGGCTCCGGCCTGCAGGCCATTGTCTCCGCCGCGCAAAGCGTGCTCCTCGGCGACGCCGACATCGCGATCGGCGGCGGCGCGGAAAACATGAGCCGCGCGCCTTATTCCATGCCTGCCGCGCGCTTCGGTCAGCGCATGGGCGACGCGCGCCTCGTCGACATGATGGTCGGTGCGCTGAACGATCCGTTCCAGGTGATCCACATGGGCGTGACCGCCGAGAACGTCGCGCGCAAGTACGACATCTCGCGTGAAACGCAGGACGCACTCGCGCTCGAATCGCATCGCCGCGCGGCCAACGCGATCACGAAAGGCTACTTCAAGGAACAGATACTGCCGATCACGATCCCGTCGAAAAAAGGCGATGTCGTGTTCGACACGGACGAGCACGCGCGCATGAACGCATCGGCCGAAGATTTCTCCAAGCTGAAGCCCGTGTTCGTGAAGGAGAACGGCACGGTGACGGCCGGCAACGCGTCGGGCATCAACGACGCCGCCGCGGCCGTGGTGCTGATGGAGCGCGGCGTCGCTGAACAGCGGGGCATCAAGCCGCTGGCGCGCCTCGTGTCGTATGCGCATGCAGGCGTCGATCCGGCGTACATGGGCATCGGCCCGGTGCCGGCCACGCGCCGCGCGCTGGAGCGGGCCGGCCTGACGGTCGCCGACCTCGACGTGATCGAGGCGAACGAAGCGTTCGCCGCGCAGGCCTGCGCGGTCAGCAAGGAGCTGGGCTTCGATCCCGCCAAGGTCAATCCGAACGGCTCGGGCATTTCGCTCGGCCACCCGATCGGCGCGACTGGTGCGCTCATCACCGTCAAGGCGCTGTATGAATTGCAGCGGATCGGCGGCCGCTATGCGCTGGTCACGATGTGCATTGGCGGCGGGCAGGGTATTGCGGCGATCTTCGAACGGATCTGAAGCGCTGCGCATAGCGGCAGTATCGAGCAATAAGGAACGAACGGATGCGGGAACTGAAAGCGATGAAGGGTGCGATGCGTCGGCGCCGTTGGGCAATAGCGACCGTTGCCGCGTTTCTGTGTGCGGGCGCGACGGTGGTGATGCCCGCCCAGGCATGGGCGGAAAGCGACGCGGTGAAGGAGTTGGCGGCACCCGCGCCGATCCAGTTGCCGCTCAAGCCCAGTGCTGAATTCGCGAAGTTCCCGCGCTACGCCGGCATGCTGGGCTCGCGCCAGATCGTGCTGAAGCTCGGCCCGAAATCCGACGATCCTGCCGGCGTGCACGGCGAGTATCAGTACACGGACAACGGCGAAGTGATCCTGATCGCCGGCGACCGCGACGGCGACACGCTCGAAGTCGAGGAATCGAACGACGGCACCCATATCACCGGCAACTGGGTCGGCAAGTTCGCGGCAGACGGCTCGGTGGCGGGCGACCGCATGAACGTCGACGATTCCGACCCGCAGCCATTCGATCTCAAGCCGTTGGCGGCAGGGCAGGCGGTGCCGCCGCCCGGCGCGCCGGCGAGCGCGGCGAACAAGGCCGCGACCCAGCCTTCCGCAGGCGCATCCACGGCTCCGGCTCCGGCAACTGCCGTTGGCGGCCACGCCGTCGGCGGCGTCAGCAACTTGCAAACCGGCGAGTGAACCCGGCCATACGGGCTTCCTCGGCCCGCCGACTCGCGCTGTCCGATGAGCGAAATCCAACCGGCTCGGCTAATCTTGCGTGTGCGGCGCGCCCCGAATTCGCGTGCCCTCCGTTTCCGTCAGATTCTCTCCGAAACACACCATGACCCAATCCAAACTCCAACGCGATCTGCAAACCCGTATCGTGCGTGCCGAAGACCAGCTCACGCCGGGCTTCGAATCATTCTCGATGCCGGTCACGCGGGCTTCGACGGTCGTGTTCCCCGATCTCGCGACCATGCGTGCGCTCGACTGGAAAAACGACGCGCAATGGCGCTACGGCCTGCATGCCACGCCGACTTCGCTTGCGCTGGCGCAGCGCCTCGCGACCATCGAGGGCGGCAATCACGCGTTGTTGCAGCCGTCGGGCTTGTCGTCGATTTCGAATGTGTATTTCGGCCTCGTCAAGTCAGGCGACGACGTGCTGATTCCCGATAACGTCTATTCGCCGAACCGCGATCACGGCGATTGGCTGGCGCGCGATTTTGGCGTCACCGTGCGCTATTACGATCCGATGATCGGCGCGGGCATTGCCGATCTGATCCGGCCGACTACGCGCCTCATCTGGCTCGAAGCGCCCGGCTCGGTGACGATGGAAGTCGCCGACGTGCCCGCTATCACGGCCGTGGCACGCGCGCGCAACGTCGTCACCGCCATCGACAATACGTGGTCTGCGGGGCTCGGTTTCCGGCCGTTCGATCATGGCGTCGATATTTCGGTGCAGGCGTTGACCAAATATCAGTCGGGCGGTGGCGATGTGTTGATGGGCGCGACCATTACCGTCGATCGCGAATTGCACCTGAAGCTGAAGGCGGCGCGTATGCGCATGGGCATCGGGGTCTCGTCGGACGACTGTTCGCTGATTCTGCGCAGTCTGCCGACCATGCTGTTGCGCTTCGAGCAGCATGACCGCGCGGCGCTCGGATTGGCCAAATGGTTGAAGACGCGGCCGGAAATTGCCGCCGTGTTGCACCCGGCGCTGCCGGACTGTCCGGGGCACGAGTTTTTCAAGCGCGACTTCACGGGCGCGGGCGGGCTCTTTTCAGTTGTGTTCGACGGCCGCTACAGCCCGGCTCAAATCGACACGTTCTGCGAATCGCTCGAACTGTTCTCGCTCGGCTGGAGCTGGGGCGGCGCGCACAGCCTTGCAATGCCGTATGACGTCGCGTCGATGCGCACCGCGGGGCAATGGCCGCATCGCGGCACCTTGGTGCGGTTTTATATCGGTCTCGAAACCGAAGCGGATCTGCGTGCGGATATCGAGCAGTCGCTGGCCGCGCTGGGTTGAACGTTCCAGGCGACGTTTTTTCGTAGGATCAGTGAGCCCGTCGGGACATGTTTCCGGCGGGCTTTTTTGTTGTCACTTTTTGTTGTCACGATAGCCAGTAGGCCTAACCATTCGGCTGAATGTTCAGCATGATATCCCGACGCTACGATGGCGTGCATTCCAACTCAAGGTTGCCGCACCATGGTGAGCTTCGATGAATCTTTTCTTCTGGATGTTGCTGAATCTCGGCGTGCCGATCATCGGCCCGATCTTTACGCTAACCCTTGTCGCGCCCGCGCACGGTTGGCGCGTGGCAAAGGCGCTGATTGCCGGCTCGGTGAAAGACGGCCAACTGTTCTGGTGTGCGATGCCGCGGCGAAACAGCTTATTTGCTGATGGAAGCTTTTCGCCCACTGAGATCGTCCTCTCCGTTTTCTTCACGGTGATTGCCGTAGCTTTATTAGCATCCCTACATGTGCAGCCGATCTAGATTTTTTAGATAGTGCAGCATTTATACTGGTCCTCTCAAGGAGGCAATCATGAAGAAATTCTCGTTGTGGCTGGTGTCCGAGAAAATTTACCCGCGCTTTTTGATGTGGATCACGATCATCGCAAGCCTCGATGCGATTAGCCTTATGTTGACGCTCTCAACGGGCATTGTGAAAAAGTAGAGCCATGGCTGGCGCTGGCCGCCATTGCATCGGTCAGCGCATCAAACAGCCTTAGAACAGGTATCAGAACAGCCGCAGCAACCCGTCCAACCCCACATGGTTGAACGCTACGCTTGCCGCTTCGCGCACCACTGGCTTCGCACGGAACGCAACGGAGAGACCGGCTTCAGCCATCATCTTCAGATCGTTCGAGCCATCGCCCATGGCAATCGAGCGGCCTGGTTCAACGCCCAATTGCGCGCATGTTTCGCGCAGCGTGCGGGCTTTGACATCGGCGTTGACGATCTCGCCGATCACCTTGCCGGTCAGTTTGCCGTCCACGATTTCAAGCGTGTTCGCGCGCGTGAAATCGAGACCGAGACGCGCCCTCAGTTTTTCGGTGAAGAACGTGAATCCGCCCGACACCAGCAGCGTTTTCAAACCAGCCGCCTTCGCGCCCGCCAGCATCTGCTCTGCGCCCGGCGAAAGTTTCAGCCGCTCTTCGTACACCCGTTCGAGCGCGCTTGCGTCGAGGCCTTTGAGCAGCGCCACGCGGCGCGTCAGGCTTTCGTTGAAGTCCTTGATTTCGCCGCGCATTGCGGCCTCGGTGATCGCGGACACTTCGCTTTTCAATCCGCAGAAGTCCGCGATTTCGTCAATGCATTCAATGGTGATCAGCGTCGAATCCATGTCCATCGCCACCAGCCCGAAGTCGCGCAGTTGGCGGCCGGCTTCGACAAACGCGTAGTCCAGTTGATGGGTGCCGCAATAGACGTCGAGGTCGCCACGTTGAGCGACGCTTGCGTCGGCAATACGAATCGCGTTTGCGTCGATGACGCTGGCGTGCGAACCGCGCGCGAGCGCGACGAGCGTTTTTTGATGGTCGGCGGAAAGGGGCGCTGGGCTTTGAATGACGAGGTTCATGGACGACGACGCAATGACGCAGGAAAGGACGGGCGCGCGGCGCGCGCGGAAAATCCCGTTATTGTAACGGTTCGCCGGTCGGCATCGCCTCTCGCGCTCCGCTGGAACTGCCGGAGGCGCCACCGTGCATTGCGCCGTGCAATCCTCCGGCGCGCGGTTCATACTGGCGCATCGAACGACGCCTCGCAGCCATTACACGCGCCGGCCGTCCCATTCGCGCCTTCGCGAGGCGCAATGGCCGGCCCGCGAATGCACCGGCACCCTTGACGAGGCGCACTACCACGGAGACAACGCATGCCCCAGGCGACCGCCGGCGACGCATCCACTCTTGCGCGCGACTTCGATCTGCGCCACCTGAATCCCGCTTTCTATGCCGATCCCTATCCGGTTTATCACGCATTGCGCACCCACGAACCCGTCAAGCGCATGCCGGACGGCTCGCTGTTTCTAACGCGGTTTCGCGACGTGCAGGCGGTTTACCGGGATCCTAAAACTTTCAGCTCCGACAAGACCGTCGAATTCAAGCCGAAATACGGCGATTCGCCGCTCTTCGCGCATCACACCACGAGCCTTGTCTTCAACGATCCGCCACGCCATACTCGCGTGCGCAAGCTGATCGCCGGTGCGCTGACTGCGCGCGCCATCGCGGCCATGGAGCCGGGGCTGGTGCGCCTCGTCGACGGCTTGCTCGATGCCGCCGCCAAACGCGGCCGGATCGATCTGATCGCCGAGTTCGCGTCGGCGATTCCGGTCGAGATCATCGGCAATCTGCTGGACGTGCCGCACGCGGAGCGCGAGCCGTTGCGTGACTGGTCGCTCGCGATACTCGGCGCGCTCGAGCCGTCGCTCACCGAGGCGCAACTCGAGCGGGGCAATCGCGCGGTGAGCGAATTCGTCGACTATCTGCGCGATCTGGTCGCGCGACGCCGCCGCGAGCCGGGCGATCCGCAACATGACGTACTGACGCGCCTGATCCAGGGCGAAGAGGGCGGCGAGCAGCTGTCCGAAGCGGAGTTGCTGCAAAACTGCATTTTCATTCTGAACGCGGGACATGAGACGACCACGAATCTGATCGGCAACGGACTCGTCACGCTGACGCAATGGCCGCAAGAGCGTGCGGCGTTGCTGCGCGAGCCGTCGCTGATCGGAACGGCGGTGGAGGAATGTCTGCGCTTCGAGAGTTCGAATCAGCTGGGCAACCGCATGGCGACCGTCGACACCGAGATCGGCGGCATCGCGGTGGCGCGCGGCACGCCGGTTACGCTGTGCATCGGCGCGGCCAATCGCGATCCGGAACAGTTCGCAGATCCGGATCGCTTCGACATCCGCCGTGATCCGAACCGGCACCTGGCGTTCGGCTTCGGCATTCATCAGTGCGCCGGGTTGTCGCTCGCGCGGCTCGAGGCGCGCATTGCGATTGGCCGGTTCGTGCAGCGTTTTCCGGCGTATCGACTGAGCGGCGAGCCGACGCGCGGCGGCCGAGTGCGATTTCGAGGCTTTGCCGAGGTGCCGATCGAGCTTGAGGCGGTTTGAGCTGGCTTGAATCGCGTTGAGCTGGCAGAAGCCTTGACCCGGCAAAAGCCTTAAACCGCAAAGCCCGGAACGGCGTAGCTTTTGCCGGATTGACGCAAGACTTACAGCCTGAGTGTGAGAGCGCCCAGCCGTCGGCGCCTGCTGGCTTTGGCCGGAATGCCGTGGCACGCTTGCTGCTTCGCTTCAGGTCCTAGGCCCAAGGGAGCGCACGATGGCACACATGATCTGGAAAGGCGCAATCAGCTTCGGCCTCGTTCACGTGCCGGTGCAGTTGTATCCGGCAACGCAATCGGAGAAGGTCGGCTTCAATCTGCTCGACAAGCGCACCATCGATCCGATCGGCTACAAGCAGATCAACAAGCGCACCGGCAAGGATGTGACGCGCGATAACATCGTGCGCGGCTTCGAGTACGAGAAAGACAAGTACGTCGTGCTGTCGGACGACGAGATTCGCTCAGCGAACCCCGAGTCGACGCAAACGGTCGATATCCTCGCGTTCGTCGATGCTCCGGACATTTCGTTCCTCTATCTCGACACGCCGTATTTCCTCACCCCCGACCGTAAGGGCGAAAAAGTCTATGCGCTGTTGCGCGAAGCCATGAAGGCGTCGGGCAAGATCGGCGTGGCGAGCGTCGTGCTGCATAACAAGCAGCATCTTGCTGCGTTGATACCGGTCGGTCCGGTACTCGCGTTGAACACTTTGCGCTGGGCTGCCGAAGTGCGCGACTTCGACGAATTCAAGCTGCCGCCCGAGGGCATGAAAGCCGCGGGAGTGTCAACGCGCGAACTCGACATGGCGAAGAAGCTGATCGACGATATGAGCGACAAATGGGATCCGTCGCAGTATCACGACACCTTCCGCGACGACATCATGGCGCTCGTCGATCGCAAGATTCGCGCAGGCAAGACCGAGGAAATCACCGAGGTCGAAGCGCCGCACGAGTCGCGTCAGTCTGCCGATATCCTCGATCTGTCGGATCTGCTCAAACGCAGCCTGGGACGTGGCAAAAGCAAGCAGCCGGCGTCGGCCAGTCGCAAGCGCGCTGCGGACGACGATGAAGACGACGCCGATAGCGAAGCCGAAATGTCGGCGCCGGCCCGCAAGAAACCGCGCGCCTCGCGCTCCGCGAGTGCCGCCCCGAGTACGACGACACGCAGTCGCAGCAGCGCAGGCAGCCGTGCGAGCGCCAAGACTGCTTCGACGCCGGCCACGCGCAAGCGTCGCGCGGCGGCTTGATTGTCAGCCTCGCGTCCACGCCGCCTGCGAGCAACGCCACCATCGTCATGAACGACAGACTCGATACCTACACCCGCAAACGTCGCTTCGACGAAACGCCGGAGCCGTCGGGCATGCGCGTGGCCCGCAAACAAGGCAGCCGGAAGGCGACCAGACAGTCATCCGCCGATGCGCTCTCGTACGTGATTCAGGAGCACGACGCACGTCGTTTGCACTACGACTTCCGGCTCGAGTTGAACGGCACGCTCCTGTCGTGGGCGGTGCCGAAAGGGCCGAGCCTCGACCCGTCAGTGAAGCGGCTCGCGGTGCATGTCGAAGACCATCCGGTTGAGTACGGGTCGTTTGAAGGAGAAATTCCGCCGGGCAATTACGGCGCGGGCAGCGTGATCGTATGGGATCGCGGCACGTGGGAGCCGGTTGGCGGGACGGCCGAGGCGACGCGCGCGTACGCGGCCGGCAAACTCAAATTCCTGCTGCACGGTGAAAAGCTGCGCGGCGGCTGGACGCTGGTGCGCAGCCATATGCGCGGCAGCGGCGACAAGGAGCAATGGCTTCTGATCAAGGAACGCGATGACGAAGCGCGCGCTGAAAGCGATTACGACATTTTGAAGAAGCGCCCGGGCAGCGTGCTCGGCGAAAGCGCCACCGCAGGCACAGGTGCAAGAACGTCGAGAACAGTGACAGCGAAGCGCACAACAGGAAAGGCGGCAGGCAAACCCGCTGCGGCCGCGAAATCCACCGCGAAACCGGACGCGGCATCCACCGCGAAACGAGGCGGCAAGAATGGCGCGAAGGATGCTTCATCGGAACTTGCCGACCCCAAGCGACCCGACATCGTAGCGACGCGCAGCGCGCGATCGCTGCGCGAACTCGCCGCCTCGCCGTCGATCGAGGGTGCGGTGCCGGCCCGCCTGCCGGCGAGCTTCAAACCCCAACTTGCAACGCTCGTCGACGCGGCGCCCGCCGGCGATGATTGGTCGTATGAGATCAAGTTCGACGGCTATCGTGTGCTGGTCAGAATCGATAGGATGACCAAGGGAAATGCGGTCAAGATGGTCACTCGCGCGGGCAACGACTGGACCGCGAAGTTCGGCAAACAGGTCGAGGCGTTCAAGCAACTCGACATCGACAGCGCGTGGCTCGATGGCGAAGCCGTCGTGCTGGACCCCAACGGCGTGCCGAATTTTCAGGCGCTGCAGAATGCCTTCGATTCGAATCGTCCACAAGACATAGTCATCTATCTATTCGACATACCGTTTCTGAACGGTTACGACTTGCGCGGCGTGCCGCTCGAACAGCGTCGTGCAATTTTGCGCGCCTTGCTGGAGGAGGTCGACGACAGCGTGCTGCGCTTCTCGAATGATTTCGACTTCAGCGCCGACGACCTGCTCAGGAGCGCGTGCGACATGGCGTTGGAAGGCATCATCGGCAAGCGGCGCGATAGTGGCTACATGTCGGGGCGTTCATCGGCGTGGATCAAACTGAAGTGCCGCCGACGTCAGGAGTTCGTGATCGGCGGCTATTCGGAACCGTCCGGCAGCCGCGCGGCGTTCGGTGCGCTGCTGCTCGGCATCTACGACGGCAACGGCAAATTGCAGTACGCGGGGCGCGTAGGCACCGGTTTCGACGCGGCGCTGCTGCGCTCGGTGAAGAAAGAGTTGGATGCGCACGAGACCCAGCGCATGCCGTTTGCCGCAGCGCCGCGCGAGCGCAGCCGTACACCGGTGCACTGGGTGGAACCGGTGCTGGTCGCCGAATGCAATTTCGCGGAGTGGACGAGCGATGGCATCGTGCGTCAGGCTTCGTTCGTGAGTCTGCGCAACGACAAGCCGGCGCGTCAGATCGTCAAGGAATCACCTCGCAGGGGAGCCGACGTGGAACAGCAAACCGAATCTGGTTCTGACGGCGTGCCGAAGAAGCGCGCGGCGCGCAAGACTGCCGCGGGCACTTCGGTGGCGTCCGAAGCGAGTGGTGCGAACGAGGGGAGAACGACGGCCACCAAGGCCGTAGGTGCTAAGGCAGTGGGTATGAATGCCACGAGTACGAAAGGCAAGGGTACGAAAGCCGCGGGTACGAAAACCGTGGGTACGAAAGCCGTGGGTACGAAAGCCGCGAGCACGAAAGCCGCGAGCACGAAAGCCGCGAGCACGAAAACCGCGGGTACGAAAACCGCGAGCACGAAAGCCGCGAGCACCAAAGCCACAGGCACCGAAGCCACGAGCAGCAAAGCCACGAGCACCAAAGCCCCGAGCACCAAAGCCGCCGCCGCCAAAGACACGGCCACCAGGACAAACGCAGCAGCAAAACCAAACACCCCTTCGATCCCCTCCGAAGTCGGCGGCGTCCGCATCTCGCATCCCGAGCGTGTTATCGACAAAAGCACCGGCACGCGCAAGATCGATCTCGTGCAGTACTACGAATCTGTGGCCAACTGGATGCTGCCGCATTTGCAGGACCGTCCGGTGTCGCTGGTGCGCGCGCCCGAGGACATCGGCGGTGAACTGTTCTTCCAGAAGCACAGCCAGAAGCTGTCGATTCCGAATGTCACCCAGCACCCGGGCCTCGATCCGGGGCACCCACCGCTGATTACCGTCGACACGCTCAAGGCGCTGATCGGCGCCGCGCAGATGGGCACCGTCGAATTTCACACCTGGAATGCCGTCGCCTCGAATATCGAAAAACCGGACCGCATGGTGTTCGACCTCGACCCCGACGCCTCGCTGGGTTGGGAGCGCATGATCGAAGCCGCGCAATTGACGCGTTCGCTGCTCGAAGAACTCGGCCTCACGTCTTTCTGCAAGACAAGCGGCGGTAAGGGCTTGCACGTGGTCGTGCCGCTCGCGAAGCAGGCCGGTTGGGACGAAGTGAAGGATTTTTCGCAAGCCGTCGCGCAGCACATGGCGGCGACGCTGCCCAAGTACTTCAGCGCGAAGATGGGCGCGCAGAATCGCAAGCAGAAGATCTTCGTCGACTACCTGCGCAACAACCGCGGCTCAAGTACGGTCGCCGCATTTTCGGCGCGTGCGCGTCCGGGGCTGGGCGTATCGGTGCCGCTGACGTGGGACGAAGTCGCCACTTCCACAGGCGGCGATCAGTGGACCATCGAGAATCTGCACGAGCGCCTGGCCAATCTGAAAAGCGACCCGTGGGCGGACTACTCGAAAACTCGCCAGCGCATTACCGCAGCCATGAAGAAGCGACTGGACGGCGCGCAGTAAGGGCGCTTCAGCAAACCTCATTCAACGCAAAAAGGAGCACATCATGAAGACCTCACCGCAATCCTCGGACGGCGACAAGCAGGCCGATCCGCATGCTAGAAAGCAACCTCGCTCGATGCAGGAAGCTGCCGCGCCGCTGCCGCATGAAACCGACCAGGATCCGGAATCCCAGCAAGAGGACGGCCCGCGCCGTGTCGGTAAGCAGGCGCATCGCGACCTCGAACGCGGGCTGAAAGATACGGACCGGCGCGGCGGCGACGAGTATCAGGAAAAGACGCAGAACGACGCGCACGCCGACGTCAATTCCGATGGCAAAGATG
This sequence comes from Paraburkholderia sp. RL17-381-BIF-C, assembly GCF_046026435.1. Taxonomy (NCBI): domain Bacteria; kingdom Pseudomonadati; phylum Pseudomonadota; class Betaproteobacteria; order Burkholderiales; family Burkholderiaceae; genus Paraburkholderia; species Paraburkholderia sp. RL17-381-BIF-C. The sequence continues at coordinate 194,178 of NZ_JARESX010000004.1, forward strand.
CCGGCGGCGGGCGCGGCAAGCATTGACGGGACTACGGCGCAACGGGACCACGGCGCAACGGAACTACGGCGCAACGGAACTACGGCGCAACGGAACTACGTCGCAACGGGACCACGGCACAACGGGACAACGGCAAAACGGCAAAACGGCAAAACGTCGCCGTGCCACATGCTATCGT